>CAZOEX010000006.1:0-25653 GCA_964578925.1 uncultured Gemmatimonadota bacterium
CGGCCACACCCGCCACCAACATGAAGTTGCGGCTTCGCCGACTCACGACCTCGGGCGGGTCCGAGGTCTCGAAACGGCCCGCCTTGCCGAGGTATTTGTCACCGAGGCGGTACTGAATCAGGCCCAGGATCATGCCGAAGCC
Source organism: uncultured Gemmatimonadota bacterium (assembly GCA_964578925.1). Taxonomy (GTDB): domain Bacteria; phylum Gemmatimonadota; class Gemmatimonadetes; order Palauibacterales; family Palauibacteraceae; genus JARFPW01. The sequence goes on from CAZOEX010000006.1 coordinate 143, forward strand.
GGCGGCGGAGAATCCCCAGTGCCAGTTCACTTTCTCGCCGAGCGTGCTGCAGACGAACGGGCCGAGCACGGCGCCGATGTTGATTCCCATGTAGAAGATCGAGAACGCCGCGTCGCGCTTTGCTCCCCACTCCTCTCGCTCCAGCTCCGTCGCCGCGTCCTCCGGCGCCGGATAGAGGTCGCCGACCATGGTGCTGACGTTCGGCTTCAGCAGGCCCGTGCCGAGGACGATGAACAGGAGGCCGAGGAAGAACGAGGGAATGTCCGGCAGGCCCACCATCGGCGCCGCCAGGGTGAAGTGACCGAGCGCGATGATGCAGCCCCCGACGAAGACCGCTCGTCGCTGCCCCCACAGCTTGTCCGCCACCCAGCCGCCGGGAAGGGTCAGCAGGTAGACCATCGACGTGTAGAGGCCGTAGACCGCTCCGGCGGTGGCTTCGTCGAACCCCAATCCCGGGTTCCCTTCCACCACGGCCGCCGTCATGAACAGGATGAGCAGGGCGCGCATGCCGTAGTAGCTGAAGCGCTCCCACATTTCCGTGAAGAAGAGCGTCGACAGTCCGCGCGGGTGCCCCAGCCATTGGGCGTCCGACTCGGCGGAAGCGGCGGTGGCGGGACGGGGGACCTGGTGTTCCATGCGTTCCTCTCGCGGCCGTACGAGACTTACCCGCGCACTCCCGCGCTGCGGGCCGAATTTTGTTCGCGCCCAATATCGGGTCGGCCGCGAATCGAGAGCAAGCTCAGAGCCCCGAGAGAAATGCGCGCGCGGTGGTCGGCCAGGTGAAACGGCGGGCACGGGATCGGCCGTTCGAACCCAGCCGGCCGGCCAGCCCGTCGTCGGTCAACAGTCGGACCAGGGAATCGGCCAGTGCCTCCGGATCCCCGGGTGCGGTGAGCAGGGAGGTCTCGCCCTGCGGGACGACCTCGGGAACCGCCGCGGCGTCGGCAGCGGCGATCGGAAGCCCGTAGGCCATCGCCTCCAGGAAAACGATGCCGAAGCCCTCCTGGCGGCTCGGAAGGCAGAAGACGCGAGCGCGGCGGTATTCCCGGTCGAGCGCTTCGGTGGTGGCGAGCGCGCCGGTGAACGTCACGCTCTCGTTCAGCCCGAGGCGCTCCGCCAGCCGCCGCGACGACGGAAGCTCCGGGCCGTCCCCGACGATCCGCAACCGAGCATCCGGCGTCGACCGGAGAACGCGCCGAAAGGCTCGCAGCAGGGTCGGTGTGTCCTTCCTGCGGTACTGGCGCGCCACGGACAGGACGACGGGCGGTCGCTTCCCGGCGTCGCCCGTGCTTCGGGCGGCGCGGTCGAGCACCTCCTCGTCGAGTGCTTCGGGAACGATGCGGATCCGCTCGGAATCCAGGTCGTAGGCGGTGGCGGCCGCCTCCGCCGCGTACTCGCTGGTGACGAAGACCCGCCGGGCGGCCCGGACGTTGCGGCGTTCCAGCCGGCTGATCAGTCCGAAACGGAACCGTTCCCAGCCGGTCTCGAACTTCCGCTCCTCCGCGGCGATTCCCTTGAGGGCGACCACGTACGGGAGATCGAGATCGGTCGGGAGGGCGAAGCCGTCGAAGTCGAAACCCACGGCGAGTTCGTAGCGGCCGGCCGCGTCCTCCACCCGCGAACCCAGGGTGAGGTTGTACGCGAGACGCGTGAGGTCGAGCACCGGCAGGCGCACGTCGGGCCGCAGTACGTCGACGGTGTGGCCCAATCGCTCGAGGCCGCGCGCCAGGCCTGCGATCGCGACGGCGGATCCGCTGCCGGCGGCCCGATCGCGCAGCCACGAGTCGAGGAAGAGGATGTTCACGGCGGCGTCCGGCCCGCGTCCGCCGACCTCCCCGCGGCGATCAGGCGTCGTATGCCCGGTCGAACTTGGCTGCGAGCACGAAGTCGCTCTCGGTCAATCCGTCGATCTTGTGCGTCCATATCTCGACGCCGACGCGGCCCCAGCTCAGGTGGATGTCGGGATGGTGACCCTGCTCCTCGGCGATCGCGCCGATCTCGTTCGTGAACTCCAGGGCGCTCATGAAGTCCGGGAAGTCGTAGCCCCGTTCGAGATGGTGGGTCTCCACGACCTGCCAGGCGTCATCGAGTTGCTCCAGGAGTTTCTGGGCCTCGTCGGACTCCATCGGCGGCACTCCGCCGCGGCACGGTACGCAGGTCTGTTCGGCAAGCTCGCTCATCCGCTCGTTCCTTTCTCCGGCCACCGCTCCAGGCGGCGGTCCGGTCCGTCGTGAGCTCTTTCGTCGAGGCGAGCGTTCTCAGGCCGTCTCCTCGGCCGGATGCCATTCGACATCGCCCGGCGCTTCGAGGGCCTCGGCCAGTACGACCCGATCCCGTCCGCCCCGCTTGGCCGCGTACAGCGCATCGTCGGCCGCACGCATCAGCTTCTTGGGATCTTCGCCGTCTTCCGGGAAGAATGCGATCCCGACGGAGGCGGAGAGGTCGATGTCGGATTCGGGAATTCCTTCGAGGGCGAGGTGGCGGATCCGTTCGCGGACGCGGTCGGCGATGGCGATGGCGAGGTCGTGGTCGCAGCGGAGCAGCAGCAGGGCGAACTCCTCTCCCCCCAGCCGCGCGGCCTGGTCGCTCTCGCGGACGGAGTCGCGAAGGGCGGTCGCGAGCAATTCGAGCACCCGGTCGCCGACCTGGTGACCGAAGCGGTCGTTCACTTCCTTGAAGAGGTCGAGGTCGAGCATGATGAGCGCCATGGTCTCCTGGTAGCGTCCTGCGCGGCGAACCGCTTCATCGAGCTGGCGCATGAAGTGCCGCCGATTGTGAAGACCGGTCAGTCCGTCGGTGATCGCGAGCCGCCGTGTCTCGTCGAGGAGCTGGCCGCCGCGGATGACGGCGGCCGCCTGGTGGGCGATGAGCGTCAGCGTCTGGACCGCGCTCTCGTCGAACGCGTCGGGCTCCACGGATTCGGCGTTCAGCACGCCGACGGTCTTGCCTTCCGCGATCATCGGGAGAGCGAGCTCGCTGCGCGCCCCTGGGATGCCGGGGATGTAGTGCGCGGCGTCCGGGTGCTGCAGGTCGCGCAGGAGCTGGGTCCGACGGCTCGCGGCGCAGCGCCCCGTGACGCCGCGTCCCACGGGAATCTCCAGGTATCGCGCCGCGGCCTGGTAGCCCTGCCCCGCGGCGAGCCGCAGAACCTCTGCCTCCTCGTCGAGCAGCAGGATGGCGCAGTGGGCTTCCGGGACGGCCTCCTGGGCGATCTCCAGCATCTGGTTGAGCGTCACGCCCAGGGATCCGGCCTCGCTGGCCAGGCGACTGATCCTATGCAGCGCCTCGAGCTGAGCCACGCGGCCACGCAGATCCTCCTGCGTGCGGAACGCGAGAATCGCCAGCGCCGCCTGGGCGCCGAGCACGGTGAGCATCTTCTCGTGCTCTTCGGTGAACGCGTTCTTCCGTTCGGATTCGACGTTGATCACGCCCGCCACCTGGCGGCCCACGACGAGGGGGACGGCCATGTTCGAGCGTGCCTCCGGGAGTCCGGCCCGGTAGCGGGGATCGATCCGCACGTCGCCGACGCGGACCGCGCGCCGGTGTTCGACCGCCCAGCCGCAGAGTCCTTCGCCGGCGGAGAGGACCGACCGCATCAACTCCTCCCGCCGATCCCCGTATCCGCGGAGGCGGGCGACCTGCAGCGTCTCCGACGCCTCGTCGTAGAGCATGAGGGCAGCGTGCTCGAAGCCGATCAATCGCTCGGCCTGGTTCAGGACCTCCTGGAGGAGCTCGTCGAGGCTCGAGCGGATTCCGATCGCGCGCGTGCTCTCGTAGAGAGCGGACAGCGCGACGATCTCGCCGCCGGGAACGCGGGCGAGTCGGCCGCGCGGCCTGCCACTGTCACGATCGGTCACCGTATACCACCTCGAGCTGCATCTGTTCGTCGTTCCGCACGATCGTCACGGTGGCCCGCTCGCCGGGCGTCGCTTCCGACAGCACGGCCATGAAGTCCTCGATGTCGCGAATCTCGCGGTCATCGATACCAATGATCAGATCGCCACGTTGCAAGCCACCGCGTTCGGCCGGGCTGTCCGCTCGTACCGCGGACAACAGGAGACCCGACCGTCCGTCCGGAGGTCCTGCATAATCCGGTATGGTGCCGAGTCTTGCGCCGCCCGTCAGCATCCGCCGCGCCGGCGCTTCGCTCGACCGTACCAGTGTCAGGGCCGCCTCGCGTCTGGCGAGGGTCTCCGTGATCGACTCGATCAGTTGCACGATTCGGACCGCGCCCTCGACGTCGATCAGCTGCGCGTCGTCTTCCGGACGGTGGTACTGAGGGTGAGCGCCCGTGAAGAAATGAAGCACCGGAACGTCGGCCGCGAAGAAGGAGGAATGATCCGAGGAGCCGAAGCCGTCCCCCGACAGCACGCACTCGAGCCCGTGAGTCGCGCAGGCGGGCGGAACGATCTCATCCCATTCCTCGGCGGATTCGCCCCCGAGCACCTGGAGTCGCTCGTCACCGAGTCGGCCGACCATGTCCATGTTGAGCATGGCCACGACCTCGTGGGTCACGAGATCTCCCGGCGGAGCGTGCACGAACATGCTCGATCCGATGAGCCCGCGCTCTTCGGCCGAGAAGGCGACGAAGACGATGTCGCGCCGCAGCTCGTCCCGCCGCTCCGCCAGGCCGCGTGCAGCCTCGATCAGCGCCATCGTGCCCGAGGCGTTGTCGTCCGCTCCGTTGTGCACGGCCCGGACGTCGGGAGCGAGCGATCCCGGACCGCCCAGACCGAGGTGGTCGTAGTGGGCGCCGATGACGATCACGCCGTCGAGCGGACGCGGGCCGCCGGCCGGGAGCCGACCGACCACGTTGAACGCCTCGACGGGGACCCCTTCCGCGTGCGGGTTGGACGGATCCGGAATCGTCGTGGGAAAGGGTTGCAGGAAGCCGTCGCTCCCGGCGGGGTCGAGGCCGATCTCGGAGAAGCGGGTCGCGATCCACCGGCCGGCCTCGGCGAGCCCCTCCGTACCGAGACCGCGGCCTTCACGGGCGTCCGCCGCCAGCCACTCGACGCCCTCGGCGAAGCGTTCTGCCGGGAGATCCGCGGCGGGCGGAGCCGATCCGGTGCTCGGGCCGGCGTTCCCCCCGCACGCCGCCAGGACCGACAGGGCCAGACCGCCGAGTATGCCGACGGAATACGATCTGAAGTAATTCATATGTAAGACGCTCTATATCAAGTGAGTATGAGTTTTCATTGAGGTCGATTCTCGTGGTGGATCAGAAGGCACCGCCGCCGCCACCGCCGAAGCCGCCACCGGAGAAGCCACCGCCACCGCCGCCCGAGAATCCGGAGCCTCCGGAGCCACGCGGTGCACTCTGCATGGCGGACGCCGTGCTCGAGGCCATGCCCGACAGGTCGCTGGTCAGGCTCGCGGCGTGAAAGCGGGTGCCGGGTCGGCCGACATACCAGGTCGGTTGCCGGTCCTGGTAGATATCGGCGAAGGCCCGCGACCAGGTGTCCTCCACGCCGAAGGCCATGGCGAAGGGAAGGAATCGCTCGAACATCTCCGGCCCCGTGATCATGCGGCGGAAGCGATCGGATTCGACCTTCGCCAAAAACTCCTCGAATCCCAGGGCCTCCTCCTGGGCTCTCGCCCCGGCCCGGGTCCGTGACGGCATGACGAGGCCGAACGCTCCGACGATGAGTGCCGAGAGGACGGCCGCCGCGCCCGTCGAGACCTGCGACATGCCGATCGCCTCGCTGCCGGCCATGCCGAGCATGAAGCCTCCGACTCCGACCACCGCCGCTCCGATGAGCCAACCACGTCGCACGCGGTCGGGCCGCGTGCGGTAGAAGCCGTGGTCGATCAGGGCGTCCCACAGCGCCGTCTTGATATCGGGAAGGTCCTCGTAGAAGCTGTTCTTCAGGTCCGCGGTCGTGACGACGTCGCCGGCGGTTCCGTCGAACAGGGCATTCAGCAGCTCGACCTCGTGCAGGGCCAGCTCCCGCCAGGCGCTCCGATCGCGCAGCAGCTCGAAAGAGTACTCGGGCCCCGAGACTTCGAAGCCGAGGAACGTCTTTCCTTCCTCCTGGTGGATCTTCAGGTATCCGCGAACCGCCAGGTCGACGATCATGGCCGTAACGTCCCGCATGTCGGGCCGGCTGTCGATCAGCGTTCCGGCCTCCGATACGGTGAGGCCCTCGGGTGGTTCGTAGCGCGGCGCCACGGAGAGTCGCTCCGGGTCGCGCCCGTATCGAGCCCAGATCCGGTGCATACCGAAGAAGACCAGCACGGGGATGCCGAGCGGCCAGTTGCTGCGGAGCCAGCCCAGGATCTTCTCGGCCGTCGAAGGGGGGGCGATGACGTATTCACCGTCGGCCTCGCCCCCCACCCGTGTATCCAGCGCCACGGTGACGGTGAGCCCTTCCTTGATCCCGAGCCCCCGGCGTGTGGACGCCCGAATCACGGTTCCGTCGATCTCGATGTCCGCCTCGCTCTCCGCCGAACGATAGGCGCCCGTGAACGCCCGGGCCCGCACGCCCGTCGCCTCTCGTGGAAGCGTGATCACCGTCGAGGCGGCGTCGATGCGTACGGGCCACTCGTCGCCGGTCACGTTCCAATAGAACTCGGTCCACGCCTGGTCTTCCTCTTCGAACCAGCGCAGGCCGTTCTCCACCGTGTAGCGGATGATCACCGTACGGGACGTGTTCTCGGCTCCTGGCACCCAGATCTTCACCCTCCGGTAGTGTCGCTCCCGGCTCGTCTCGAACCGGAGCTCGCTGCCGGAAGGGTCCGTGACCCCGATGTCGGTTAGGCGGAGCGTGTAGTTGAAGCCCATCGCCTGCCGGTATTCGACCGGGATGTCGCGATAGATTCCGTTGTAGGAACCGTCGAAGCGGACGCGGATGCGCTCGGTGACTTCCACCCGCGCCGTCGCGTAGACCCGGATCTCCGAATGGAAGCTCTCGATGTGCCAGGATCGAGCGACGGCGAGGGTCGGGGGTGGGGTTCCCCCGGGGTCCGGTGCCGCGACGCCGGCGGTCGGAGCGCCCGCTGCGCCGGGCGGGCCGGAGGTCAGCCCGACGAAGAGCATCCCGGCCAGGACCGCGGTCCGCATCGTCAGAACTGGACCTGGGGCGCCTCGCGTTCTGCCTCGTCGGTCAGCTCGAAGTATTCCTTCTGATGGAAGCGGAAAGCGTTGGCCACGAGGTTCGACGGGAACTGTTCGATGCTCGTGTTGAGATCGCGCACGACGGCGTTGTAGTAGCGGCGAGCGTTCTGGATGTCGCGTTCGATCGCCTCGAGCGATCCCTGGAGCTTCGTGAACCCTTCGACGGCACGGAGTTCCGGATAGTCTTCGGCCAGGGCGAAGAGGGACTTCAGCGCACCGGTCAACATGTTCTCCGCCTGGGCCTGCTCCGCCGGTCCGCTCGCGCTCATCGCCCGGTTCCGGGCGTCGATCACCGCCTCGAGGGTCTCCCGCTCGTGCGACGCGTAGCCCTTCACGGTTTCGACGAGGTTCGGGATGAGGTCGTACCGGCGCTTGAGTTGGACGTCGATGTCGGCCCAGGCGCCCTCCGCCTGGTTCCGCAGGCGGACCAGTCGGTTGTAGAGCATGCCGACGCCGATGGCCAGCAGAAGCAACACGATGATCAGAGCAGTCACGAGGAACCTCCGGGCCGGGGACGCGATGAAGAACGCGGTACAATAGAGACGAGGCGAAGCCCCCTGTAAAGCACGGCGAACGAGCTACGGCGAGGGCGCCTCCTCGATGCGATAGACGGCCTCTTCCGTCAGCAGATGAAGCTCGTCCCGGCCGTCCACGCCGAACGACGTGACGTTTCCCACCGGCTCGATGTCCCACTCCGTCCTCTCCGTGGCCGATCCGTCGACGAATCGAAAGGAGCGCAGCCAGGCACGGCAGTAGTCGGCGTAGAAATAGACGCCGCGCAGGGCCGTGACGGTCCCGCGATACACGTCCCCGCCGGTGATCGAGCAGCCGTCGTCGTGCGTGTATTCGATCTGGGGCAGCGTGAAATCGCCCGGCGTGCATTCCGGATCGGAGAAGCAGCGCGTCCCCTCGGTCACGTTCCACCCGAGATTCGCGCCGCCGCCGTCCGGTCCGACGACGGTGACCTCTTCGCGCTCGCTCTGCCCCACGTCGGCTACGTACAGCTCTCCGTTCGTCTCGTCGAAGCCGATCCGCCACGGATTGCGGAGACCCCACAGCCAGATCTCCGGGCGCCGGGTGGCGTGCCCGACGAAGGGATTGTCCGCCGGGATGGCGTACGGATCGCCCGAGTCCACATCCAGCCGCAGGATCGATCCGAGGAGGGTCGTGGGATCCTGCCCGTTGCCGTGCGGGTCACCCGCGGAGCCGCCGTCCCCCACGGTGACGAAGAGGTGCCCCTGAGGACCGAACGACAGGTGCCCGCCGTTGTGGTTGGAGAACGGTTGTTCGATCGAGAGGATGGTCGTCGCCGTGGACTCGTCCGCCACGTCCGGATCGGCGCTCACCTGATAGCGAACGACACGCGTGTCGCCGGAGAGATCCGTGTAGTCGACGAAGAACCGCCCGTTCTGCGCGTAGTCCGGATGGAAGGCGAGACTCAAGAGTCCCTGCTCCCCTCCGGAGGAGACGGCGTCACTCAGGTCCAGGAAAGGGGTGGGAAGGAGCGAGCCGTCGTCGAGCACCAGGATCCGTCCCGTCTTCTCGGCGATGAAGAGGCGATCGTCGCCGTCGGGTGCGGCGACGTGCACGGGACGCTCGAGCCCCTGGGCGACCGGGACGAGGGCCAGCGCGGTCGTCGGGTCGGGGTCCGGGTCGCCATTGCCGTCGCCCGGATCGCCGGGCGACGACTGGCCGCATGCCGCGATCGCGCAACAGGCAAGCAGCGCGAGCCGGTCTCCCGATCGCTGCCGCCGCCAGCGGCTGGTACCGGATGACATGTCGTCCTTTCTCTCGGGAACTGCCGGAAACGTACCCCGGATGCCCACCGAAGTGCGGAGGTCCCGTTGCGGCGCCGGCTTCCGCACGATGCATGTCGACAAGCGAAGGGTCGGCCGACGGGCCGGCAACCACTTAGCTTTGGGCCGATCATGAATGCGCCCCCGCTCTCCGTACTGCACGTCGATTCCGCCCGGGAGTACCGTGGCGGTCAGAACCAGGCTCGGTTGCTCATGAAGGGGCTGGCCGGGAGAAGAGGCGTCCGGCAGGCGCTCATCGCGAGGGCCGGGTCTCGGCTGGTGCAGGAAGCGCGTGCGCTCGGTGTCGACGTGCGGCCGGTCCGGTGGGGGCCGGCGGTCGATCCCCATGCTCTCGCCGGCCTGCGGGAGGTGTTCGACAGTGCGTGGGACGTGATCCACGCGCATGACGGACATGCCGTCCAGTCGGTTCTACTCGCCCGTTCCCTCGCGGGCGGTCGCTCTCCCGTCGCCGCGTCGCGTCGAGTGGTCTTTCCGCCGCGTACACCGGGGCTCTGGCAACGGGCGGACTTGATCATCGCGATTTCCCGCGGCGTCCGGGACGCCCTGGTCGAGCGCGGGATCGACCGCCGCCGGGTCGAAGTGGTACACAGCGGAGTCGACCCTGCCGACGTGGAGCCGTCGGGTGGAGAAAGGGAGGCGTCGGAGCTTCGCGCGGCGGCCGGCGTGGGATCCGGCGAGCTCCTGGTGGCCGCGGTCGGCGCGCTGGTCGAGCAGAAGGACCACGCCACGTTCGTGCGAGCCGCGGCCGGGCTCGTCGCCGATCATCCGACGGCCCGGTTCGCCGTATTCGGCGAGGGACCGAAACGCGCCGAGCTGGAGCGCCTGATCCGGCGACTCGGACTGGAGGACCGCTTCCGGTTGCCCGGTGAGATTCCGCAGGCGGCCCGTCGGCTCAGGGAGATCGACGTGTTCGTGATGCCGTCGCGAGACGAAGGACTGGGGACCGCCTGCATCGAGGCGATGCTCGCCGGCCGGCCCGTGGTGTCGACCGGGGCGGGAGGGCTCGGCGAACTGGCCGTCGACGGCGCTTTCCGGCCACTGCCGCCGGGAGATCCCCGTGCGCTGGAGGGGGAGATCGGGCGGCTCCTGTCGAGCGGTGAAGCCCGGCGCGAGGCCCGGGAGGCGGCTCGCGCCGGCGGCGCCCGCTTCACGGCGGACCGCATGGTACGGGGGACGCTGCGTTGCTATCAGGTGCTGGCGGGGACTGCGGGATGACTCGACTGGCGCGGCAGGTCGTGCGAGCGGCCGAAGCGGAAGCTCCGGTCGCGCGCCTCTTCGTGCTGCACGGCTTTCTCGGCGCGGGCCGCAACTGGGCGTCGTTCGCGCGCCGCCTGGTGGATCTGCGCCCGGAGTGGGAAGCGTGCCTGGTGGATCTGCGCCTCCATGGCGAGTCGCTCGACGCGTCGTCGCCGCATTCGCTGGAGGCGTCGGCCGACGACGTCGCGTCCCTCGAGAGTGGACCGCATCGGACCGTCGCGCTACTGGGACACAGCTTCGGCGGCAAGGTGGCGCTCGCCGCCCTTGGCCGCATGGACCCCGGGCCGGTGCAGGCCTGGGTGATCGACAGCACGCCGTCGAGGATGTCCGCCGGGGGAAGCGCATCCCGGATGCTGGAGCGGCTCGAGGCTTCGCCGCCGTCCTTCCCGGACCGCGAGGCGGGCATCCGCTGGATCGTGGACGGCGGCTTCGACGAGCCGACGGCACGGTGGATGGCGACGAACCTGGAGCGGAGCAGAGGGGCCTTCCGCTGGAGGCTCGACGCATCTGCCTTGCGAGAGCTGCTGGACGACTTTCTCTCGACGGACGCCTGGTCGGTACTCGAGGATCCGCCACGGGGAACGGAGATCCATTTCGTGCGCGCCGCTTCGGGCTCGATTCTCTCCTCGGCCGACACGGAGCGGCTGCAGCGTCTCGCGGCTCGCGGTGAGCCGGTCGAACTTCACGAGCTGGACGGAGGGCACTGGCTGCACATCGACAATCCGGACGGCCTGCTGGAGCTGCTCAGCCGCAGGCTGCCGCGCCCCAGTTCAACAGGCTTCTAGGGATCGGTCAGCCGCTCCCGCCACGATCCCGGCACCGGGTGCCGGACTCCGCTCGAATCGAGGCGGACGAGTACGCCGAGGCGCCGGACGACGGGGCGTGCGATCCCGATCGGAGCTCGGCCCTCCGAGATGACCTGTACGATGCGCGAGGAATCGGCCAGCCGCGTCAGTGGCCGAACGGTGATCGTGGCTCGACCCGGCCGCGCCTCCACGCCCATTGGACCCTCCGCGGGACCGCCTCCGCGAAGATACAGTTCCAGGCCGGAGTCGGCGGCGTGGAGCGCCACGGCGGCCGCCGCCTGACTTCGGGCCGCGGCGAGCGCGAAGCGAGTCGTCTCGTAGGCCGCCAGCGCGAGGAGCGCGAGCGTCGCGAGGCCGATGAGAACGAGCGGCAGCACCGAGCCGCTCGCGTCGCGGCGGAGCCTTTCTACGCGTTCGGAGAATCGCATGACCCGAAAGCTCCGAACGACGATCAACACTCCCTCAATCCGGGCCGCATTCGATCCGCGTTTTCACACTCGCTCAAGTGTTTTGCCATGCAGGAACGGGCGGCCTCGGACGAGGACCGGTCTCCGTCTGCCGGGGCGTGTGCTACGTAAATCCTTATCAAAACACATGTTGCGATATCCATCGTACGACGCTCCCGGGACTGGCAACGGCCTTGCCCCTCATTGCCCCCGCGAGGTCCCGCTGGAATCCGCACGGTCGAGTGGCCGCATGAAGGAGGGTGGGAGCATGCAGTACAGCGCGACGACAGAGGCACTGCTACAGGCCATCAAGCACGACGTGAAGCATCGTGTCGACGAGATCGTCGACGAGGCCGAACGAGCCGCGATGACGCTGGAGTCGGAGCAGCACGTCGACGAGGTGCTGGAGCGGGCGCTCGTACTGGTCGAGGAGGCCCTCGCCGAGGCAGCACACGCCATGGCTCGCGAGATCCACCGGGAGCGGGCCCGCTGAACGTTCGCCGTCGTTCGGCCCGAGGTCTATCTTGCCCCGAGTGCGAAGGGCGCGAGCCACGGCCGGCCTCGGCGCACCGGGGCATATTTGCCGGACCCCGCAGGGATGTGCATGTGGCGTCGGCGTCCGACACGGGATCGCGTACAGCGTAACTCCCTATGACACAAGAAGTTGACTTTACATAACGGCGGCATCTGTCGCTGGCAGCCATCTTGCTCGACTCTCAAGGGTCGCATTCAGCTTCCAGCGGCGCTCTCGATGATCGGCGACAGGCTCCAATTCGACGTTCCAAGGCGGTCAGGACGATGAAACAGCGCGGGAAGGCAGCAAAGCGATCCGGCGGTTCCGGACAGGGTGATTCCGGTGGAGCAGACGGCACCCCGCCCTCGTGGCTGGAGCGGGTGAAGGACGGGCAGTCGAAGACACCGGCGGATCATCCTGCCGACGACAGCGCGTTCTGGTCCTCGACCTCCGAGGCCGAGGAGGAGGCGGAATCGGCGGCCGCAGAGGCGGAGAACCCGGTCGAGACCCGGGAGGACGCCCGGGATGAAGCGACCGAGGCGCCTCGCGAAATGGCGGGACCGCCGGCTCCGTCGGATCGGGACATGCGATCGAACCAGCCGGACTTCCGCTGGAGCGGCGACTCGGCCGACGGCACGGCGGTGAAACCCGAGCGCCCGCCCGAGCCGGGCGAGCGGGCCTGGAACGTCAATCCGGTCAGCGACCTCGGGGACCTCGTCCGCGGCATACCGGAACAGACGCCGGGCCCGTCCGTCGAGTCGAGCGTCGGCCTTTCGGTCGTCGGCTTGCGACAGGCCGCGCTCGAGATGGCCCGTCGGGACGCCGAAGCCGGCCTCCCCGCCATCGACGTGGAGGGCCGGTCGGAGTCCGAGGAGGAACTCCGGGAGCGTTGCCAGTCCCTCTTCGAGGACTGGAGCGCTCGTGAGCGTGAGCGCCTGAACAACGCGGTGGCCGTGCAGGAGGGACGGGTCACGGAAGCGCTGGGCGACGTTTCCCTCCAGGTCGACCGCTTCGAGCGTGTCACCTCCGAGCTCTTCCGGCTGCAGCGTCGTCTCGAGATGAACCGCTCGAAGGTCGAAGCCACGATCGAAAAGCGGCATGCCGCCGGCCAGGAACCCGGCGGTCCGGACGCCGAGTCCGAGTCGAGCGACGCCGAGAGCGACGAGTCGGAGGGACGTGGTCGTACCTTCAAGACACACTGGTACGCTGCGGCGCTCACCTTTCTCGGAATCGTGGAGTTCCTCGCCAACGCGCCGGTCTTCGGAGCGCTCCTGCCGCGCGATCCGTTGACCGAACAGCAGATGCGCTTCATCGCCGAGACGAGCGAGGGGTGGATGGCCGGGGCACTGCGTGTCGCCTCTCAGTTCATCCTGCGGCCCGACGCCGCGCTTCTCGCGGCCGGTGTCGTGACGTTCCTCTGCGTGCTCGCCCACTTCTTCGGGCACTCGTTGCGTTCGCTGCTCTTTCAGCGATCGGCCGATCAGTCGGGCGAGACGGTCGGGAGCCGGTCGGCCCTGGAGTACATCGTGCCGATGGCGATTTCGGGCGTCGGTCTGGCGCTCGTACTGGGCGTCCTCTTCGAAGCCCGCGTCACGCTCGGCGAGGTGGCGATCGAGCGGTATGCGCAGGACAGCGCGAAGGTCGACGAACTCCGGCGAGACGCCAGTTGGCTGCGTGTCGACGGGAACCTGGTCGCGGCCAACGAACAGACGAATCGGGCTGACGACCTCGAAGCGCTGGCGAAAGAGCAGCGAGAGTACGCGGAGTCGATGAGCGGCTTGAGCTTCCCGATTCTCCTGCTCAACACGACGCTGGTGCTCGTGGCGATCTCGGCGGCCTACTTCCACATGCGCGATCCACGGAAGGACCGGTTCAACGAATTGCCCTGGGAACGCCAGCGCCGCGAGCTGATCAGCTTCGGCGATACGGTGCAGGAACGCGTCGGCTCCGCCATGGGGCGGGCCGTCCAGGCCATCGGCGAGTATCGCGGCATGCTGACCGAGAGGCCGCTCAAGGCCGCTCCGGCGGTCGCGCACCAGCTCGAAGCGACGGTCGTGGCCTACCGTGCCGAGAACGGACGGCTCCGCGGCCTCGACAGCCGTGAGATCACCGCGTTCTCCGATCCGGTCGAGCTCCAGCTCGACGTCGATGCACGCCACACGGCGGACATGCGCGTGCAGGACCCGGGCTATTATGATGCAGAGCGCAAGCGACTCGCCGAGCGGTACGAGAAGGTCCGGGCCAGGTTCACGGAGGAGGCGACATCCTGGTGAGTTTCAGGCGCAGCGAAATGATCGTTCGAGCCGGACGGTCGATCCTGTTGACGGCCGTCCTCGTCGTGGCCGCGGCCTGCGGCGCACCGGAGGCCTCGTCGGCGGGAGGCGAGGACGGAACCGAGCTGACTCGCACCCCTCCGGTGCTCGTCGTCTTCATGTACGACCGGTCCACGAGCATATCCGGCAGCCAGCTCGAGATCGCCCGGCAACTCACGAACGAGCGGATCCGGAAACTCGACCACGGCGACCGAATCGCGGCTCACCAGATCCTCCAGCTCTCCCTCGAGGAGCCGCCGATGCGGTGGTCGGAGACGGTTCCGACCCGCCAGTTCACCGAACAGACGATGGCGCGCGATTCGGTGACGCGCGCGCGGTTTCTCCAGGACGCCCAGGACTACCTGCGAGTGTTCACGGATTCCACGTCGCGCGCGGACATCAACGGCACGGACATTCTCTCGACGTTGCACGACGTGGCGGCGGATCTGCGCGCGGCCGGAAATCGGCAAGCCACCCTCTACATCTTCTCGGACATGCTGCAGGCGAACCGGCAGATGAACATGGAGGGTCTCGCGCGGATGCCGCCGGCCGACTGGGTCGAGCGCGAGCGGGCGGAAGGAACCCTGCCGGATCTCGACGGTCTGTGCGTCGTGGTCATCGGCGCCCGGGTCGACACGGACGCCGGTCAGCGGGTGAAGGCATTCTGGGACGCGTACTTCGAAGCGACCGGCGCCACGCTGCTCGATGAGAACTACACGCTCCGGCCGGTCAGCCTGCCGACACGACCCTGCGACTGAGCACCTCGACCGGATCGCCGACCCGAATCGTCCCGCCGCCGCCGTGGAGCGCGTTCTGGCCGAACATCACGCCCCCGTCGCGCTTGCGGTAGCTCGCCAGCGTCCGTAAGGGTTCCACGCCCCGCTCGCCGGTCGCCGGATCCACCGTCGTGACCGTGCATCGAGGACAGGGCTTCACGACGCGCAGCTCGCACTCGCCGCCCGCCCGAATCTCACCCCAGTCGTCCTCGCCGTAGGCGGGGGGACCGTCGATCAGCAGGTTGGGCCGGAACCGCTCGACGCCGACCGGCTCCTCGAGGCGAGAGTTCAGGTCCTCGAGGGATCCCGAACCGATCAGGTGCAACGGGTAGCCGTCGGTCAGGCTAGTACGGTCCCCGGCTTCCGCATAGCGCGGGTTGACGGGTCGCTCCACGTCGTCCGGCATGAAGGCGAAGCGCGCCTCTCGTCCGAGCGTCTCCGTGATCCAGCTGTTCGCTTCGTAGCCGGCGAGCGGGAGGTGGACGGTGTCGTCCCAGATCGTGATCGGAAGTCGGGGATCGTTGCGGGGCGGACGGTTCACGCGCAGGCGCGTAGCGGCGCCCGCCGTCGAGCCGGCGGGAGGCGCGCCACGCCAGCTCAGCTCGAGGTCGCCGGCCGAGTCGCGCGCTTCGAGCCGCACCAGGTCCGGAATCTCCCGCTGCGTGATCGGCCGCCGGGCCACCGGATCGACGATCATCCAGCGCCGATCGTCCCGGACCCCGAAACGGTCCAGCGAAACGGCCTCGCAGCGTATCCCGGCGGCCGACTTCAGCGGATATCGGAAGAGCGCCGCGACGCGAAGTCCGCCGGCCGCCCGGTTCAGATCGCGCGAGAGTGGGCCAGCCATCCGGCCGCGAGTACGAGGAACGGGGTGACGACCCAGACGACCTTCGCCAGCTCCGGCCGGCGGTAGGGGACCATGAAGAGGCCGCCGATCAGCGCCCAGATGCCCAGCTTGGCCCAGATCCAGGAAGGCAGACCTCCCTGCACGATGCCGAGGCGGGCGAGCATGCCGAATCCGGCCGTGAGCACCAGGAGCAATCCCAGTCCGTGGCTGATCGCGGCGAGCCGGCGGCCCCCGCTCGTCTCCTTCGTGCCTCCGCTCATCGCGTGTAGCGCCACGCCGCCGACGGAGAGAACGATCAAAGCGATACCGAAGATGTGCATGTACCAGTAGACGCTGTGGGAAATCATCCCGAAGTCACTCCTCCGGTTCGAGTTCGAGGGCGACGGAGTTGATGCAGAATCGCAGGCCCGTCGGTTCGGGTCCGTCGGGGAAGACGTGGCCGAGATGCGCATCGCACTTCGCGCAGGTCACCTCGGTCCGGACCATTCCATGGCTTCGGTCCTCCTTCAGCGCGACGGCGTCGTCGGACACCGGGGCGAAGAAGCTCGGCCAGCCGGAGCCCGAGTCATACTTGGTCTCCGATCGGAAGAGCGCCTCGCCGCAGCACACGCAACGATACGTGCCCGGCGTGTAGACGCCGCAGAGCGCGCCGCTGAAGGGGGCCTCCGTCCCCTTCTCCCGCGTCACCCGATACGCCTCGGGGCTGAGCCGCTCGCGCCACTCGGCATCGGATCGCTTCGTCGATTTCGACATCCATTCCTCCGTCGTCGGGAGCGGACATTCTCGCAAGAACGTACGTCGACCGGGTGATCCCCGACATGTTTCCCCGTCGCATCAGCTACGGTCCGCCGCGTCCCGCACGATGAAGCGAGCTCCCATCACGAGGAGGACGACCGAGAAGATGATGCGCAGCGTCTGCCCCGGGAGCGCGAGGGCCGCGGCGCCCCCCGCCCACGAGCCGAAGGCGGTTCCGAGCAGAACGGGGGGCAGGACACGTCGGCGAACGTGCCCGATGCGGGCGTGCTCGAGGGCTCCGGCGGAGCTCGAGGGAAGAATGACGGCGAGGGACGTACCCTGCGCGAGCTGCTGAGGAAAGCCCGTCACGAGGACGAGGCAGGGCACCACGATGCTTCCGCCCCCGACCCCGAGGAGTCCCGACACCACGCCGCCCGCCAGGCCGATCGCGATCATGGCCGGCCATCCGCCGCCGAGGACGAGTTCGCCGCCCCCCAACACGTCGCGGAAAGGGAGGATGAGCGCGGCGACCACGACGAAGACGCCGAAGTAGCGGCGCAGCCGATCGGCGGCGACGCGCTGCGAGTGATGAGCGGCCAGGATCGTCGTGGGGAGCATGACCACGGCCATCTGGATCGCCGCCTCGAGGTCGACGGCGCCGCCCCTGCCGTACACGACGACCCCGATCAGCGCCGTGACGGCGACCGCGACGATACCGGTGCCGTGCGCCGAATGCTGATCGAGACCGGCCCAGGCGGTGAGCATAGGGATCAACACGATGCCGCCGCCGATGCCGAGCAGACCCCCGACCGCGCTCGCGGCGAAACCGCAGAGCAGCAGGAGGATGACGGACGGCCACGATCCGCGGACCGAGCGCACGGAGGGGGTTTCGCTCACCGGGGTGGGAGGGGTTTCGCTCACCGGGGCCGGATCGACAGGCCTCAGAGCTTGATGTCCAGGAGCTCGATCTCGTAGATGAGGGTGGCGCTCGGGGGGATCGTCGGCGGCTGCCCCCGCGGGCCGTAGCCGAGGGCCGGAGGCACGACGAGCCGCCGCACGTCGCCGATGCGCATGCCGGTCACGCCCTCCTCGATACCGCGCGGCACCTGATGGCGACCGAGCTGGAAGGTGTAGGGGCTGCCGTCCCGGCTCGTCCCGAATTCCTCGCCGGTCGTGAGCCATCCGGTGTAATGGGTCTCCAGGACGTGTCCCTCGCGCGCCGCGAGCCCGCTACCCGCCTCCAGTTCCTCGTAGTAGAGCCCGGACTCCGTACGGGTCATCGCATCGAGATCGATGTTCAGCTCGTCGGCGAACTCGGTGTCCATCACGACCTCCGATGCCGTGTCGGCGGCGGGAACCGCGTCGGAGCCCCCTCCGTCGCCGGCGTCGGGCCGGCCGCAGCCGATGCTCAGCACCGCTAGGCACAGGCCGATCGCACCGTATCGCATCACACCCGGAATCCGGTGGTTCATCAATCTCCGCCTTCCGCCGGGGTTCTCCCGGCTGGTTGTCGAGCATCGGGAACGACGCACGGTTCCGCCCGAACCTCTCTCGCATCGGTCACGGCCCAATACAGCAGGAGCCGTGCCGGATCGTCGTCTTCCGAGGATCACATCGACAAGCTGTGAATCGCGTGCGGGCCCGGCAACCGCCGGAACGCCCTGCGAACCGACTCGCACGACGTTCGTCCGACTGGCCAGACGAGAGCATGCAGGCCAAAATACGTCCATGCCGATCATCCCACCGGTTCGGGTCAAGGTCAGCTGTCTCCGGTCGCCCGAGGAAGCGCGACGGGCCGTTTCCTTCGGTGCGGTCGCCATCGGAGTCGCGTCGGGCGTTCCCGGCTCGACCGAGGAGCTGAAGGACGAGGCGATCGCGGCGATCACGGCGTCTGTCCGTGACGACGTGGGCACTTTTCTGCTCACCGCCCTCGAGGACCCGGAGGAGATCGCGGCCAAGGCCCGCCGCTGCGGCGTGAACACGGTCCAGCTCTGGGAGCCGCTGGCGCCGGAGGCCTACGTCGCGCTCCGGCGGTCGGCGCCCGGGCTGTCGATTGCGCAGTCCATCCACGTCGTGGACGAGGGGGCGGTCGAGCAGGCCCGCGAGATGGCGGGCGTGGCCGACGCGCTCGTGCTCGGTTCGACGAATCCCGAGCCCCCGTTCCGCTGGACGTCGCCGCACGGCCGAACCCACGACTGGAAGATCAGCCAGCGCATCGTCGAGGCCGCGCAGATCCCCGTCATCCTCTCCGGGGGGCTGACGGCGCGGAATGTGGCCGACGCGATCCGGCTCGTCCGTCCGTACGGAGTGGAGGTATGCTCGGGCGTGCGCCGCGACGGGCAGCTCGACACGTCGCTGCTCGTCCAGTTCCTCGAATCTCTCGCCAGGGTCCGGCCGTCCTGAGCCCCGACCGATCGCGCATCTGTGTCTTCTACAATCCCGAGGCAGGGGCAGGCGCCGCCGACGAGGTCCTGGCGGCGCTCGCGACCGACCGGTCTGCCCGCCTCGAGCGCATCGAGGATCCGGCCTCTTTGTCGGAGCGAGTCCGGGCGGTGGCGCGCGATTTCGATGTCGTCGCGGCGGCCGGCGGGGACGGCACCGTCGGCAGCGTGGCCGCCGGCCTCTGCCTGGCCCGCCGGGACGACGCCGACCGCGTACCGCCGCTCGCCGTCCTTCCGCTCGGCACGGGGAACGACTTCGCCCGCCATCTGGGCGTGCCGCGGGATCCCGTGAAGGCGCTGGACGCGGCGCGCGAAGCCCTCGCCGTCCGCCGTCGGAGGTGGCTCGATCTCATCGCCTGCACCTCTCCGCAATTGCCGGGCGAGCGTCGCTACGCGCTCAACGCCGTCGTGGGCGGTCTCGGAGGGAAGGTGGCCGACGCCCTCACGCCGGCCCTGCGGCGGCGGTGGGGACGTTTCGCCTATCTGCGCGCCGCGCTGCCCGAGCTGCTGCGCTGTCGAGCCCACTCTCTCGTGGTCCACGTCGACGATCGGCGCTTCGATGTCGAGGCGCTGCTGCTGGTCATCGCCGGCGGACGTTTCGCCGCCGGGGGCATCCCCCTCGCCCCGAGGGCCGACCCGGCGGACGGCAGGATCGATGTCGTGGCGATCGAGCGCCCCCCGTTTCCGCGTCTCCCCGCCACGGTCCTTCGCGTCCTGGCGGGCCGGCACGGAGATACGGACGAGGTGCTCCAGGTGGCGGGTCGCCACGTCGTCGTCGAGGCCGGAAGCGACTTCTGGATGAACCTGGACGGTGAGACCTGGACGGCGGGGTCCGCCGGCTTTCGGGTCGTGCCGCGTGCGTTCGAGCTCCTCGGACCCTGAATCGACTCTCGCGCGGGACTCTCCGTCGTCCCCGGCTCGCCCGGGCAACGCTTCCCGGGGCCGGGGCGTCTCAATTCACGAGACCACGAGACGGACGCCGGGGGCATGAAGCTCGCCACCGGACCCGAGACCCGAACGATGATGCGGAGGCCCGCCGGGCCGGCCGCCGGACAGGAGGAGATCGAGATGGAATCGCGACGCAATATCGACAGGCCGCGGGTGCTGATTCCGATGCTCGGGATGATCGCGCTCGCCCTGATCGTGAACGGACTTTCGGCGCAGGAACGCGACGGGGCGGTCGAACGCCCGTCGCCTCCGAGCGTGCGGGCCGCGCCGGCGCCGCCCGCCGTCGTCAGCCTGCGACCGGCGGCCCCGGGCGCCTATCTCGGCGTCATGATCCGCGAGGTGGATTCGGAGGATGCCGATCGACTCGATCTTCCCGAGGAGCGAGGCGCGCTGATCACGGAGGTTCCCGACGACGGCCCGGCCGCCGAAGCAGGGCTGCGCGCCGACGACGTGATCGTCTCGTGGAACGGAAGCCGGGTCGAGAGCGCGGCCCAGCTCATGCGCATCGTACGGGAGACGCCCGCCGGCCGAGAGGTGGAGATCGACTACGTGCGAGAGGGCCGGCGTGCCACGGCGACGGCCGAGTTGGCGGAGCGCCCCGCGATGGGCCGCTTCTTCCCGCACGGCGAGCTGGACGCCGAGGCACGCGAGCGACTCGAAGGGAGCCTCGATGGGCTGCGGCGCCGGGGCCTGGAGCTTCGCCGAAACGGCGGCCCACTGGGACATTTCTTCTTTCGCGGAGGGCGCCTCGGCATCGGGGTACAGAGCCTCACGGACCAGCTCGCGGAGTACTTCGGCGCCGCTGACGGCGGCGCGCTCGTGACGACCGTGCGCGAGGATTCGCCAGCCGCCGTGGCCGGACTGCGGGCGGGCGACGTGATCGTCCGCGTCGGAGAGGAGCAGGTCGAGAGCCCGGGCGACGTGATGCGTGAGATCACGAGAAGGGACGACGGCGAGATGGAGATCCGCGTGCTCCGCGACGGCAGCGAGCGGACGCTGCGGGCCACGCTGCCCGAGCGCTCGACCGGATCCGACATCGACCTTTCCGGCAACGCCTTCCAGTTCCATTTCGAGTTCCCCGAGCCTCCCGAACTGGAGCTGGAGTTCCCGGCGCCTTCCGCGCCCGAGGGTCCGGTCGTCCGCACGTGAGGGCCAGATGACGAAGCGCGGGCGGCGGCCTTCGCGGGTGCCACCCGCGGCACTACCTTATCGGCATGAGTGGAACGGCCGACGGGCGGGGAGAGGGGCGGATGCGCTCCACCGATCCCCGCACCATCATCACTCCCGACGCGTTCTCCGTGGCGCCCGAGCTCCTCGGATTGCCGCTCGCCCGGCCGTGGCGCCGGGCGGCCGCCATTCTGGTGGACCTCGTGCTCGTGACGATCCTGGCCAATGCTCAGGCCGTCTTCTTCGCGTTCGCGGCGGGCTTCTTCGTCTTCTGGCTCGCCACGCGCGGGCTGAGCGGAGCTCCGTCCGCCGGACGCCGGGTCGCTCGCGTCACGCTCGGGTGCCTGGGTGCGCTCGCCCTCACGATAGGCGTCCTGGCGGTCGGGACGGCGCTGTTCGTGGACTCCGACACGATCATCGGCGAACTCGAGACCGGGAGCGGTGAGGAGATCGCCATGTCGGCCGCCACGGTCCGCGATTTCGTGCAACTCGCCACCGCTCCCGACTCCGCTTCGGCTGCGGCCGCCGCCGACCGGGCGGTCGAGCGCATGCGAGACCGCGAAGTACCCCCGGAAGAGATCCGCGCCGCTCTCGAGGAGCTACAGTCCGAGATGGAGGAGGAGACGACCGGCCGGGCGCTCCAGGCGCTCGACGCCGTGCTCGCTCGCACCGAAGCCAGCCCACCCACGGACACGGTTCCCGCCGACGTGTCCGTCGACAGCCTGCTGGCCGTCTATGCCGACGCGAGGGCGCGGAACGACAGCGCCGCGATGGCACGACTCGGTCCCCGGCTGGGGGCCGAGCTCGCGGTAGAGCAGCTCGAGGAGGCGGAATCGAGCGCCCGCCGCCAGGAGGACCGTGCCGCGAGCCTCAGGGAAGAACTCACGGAGGCCGAAGCGGAGCTGGAGGAGGAACGCGACCGGGGGATCCTGGCGAGCGTCTACGCCGTCCTCGACGACGTGGGCCTGGGCCTCGGGTGGGCCGGCCTCTACTTCACCTTCTTCCTCGGACGGTGGGAGGGCCGCACGCCGGGCAAGCGGCTGTTGGGAATCCGCGTCGTACGGCTGGACGGCCGGCCGCTCGGCTACTGGGTATCGTTCGAACGCTACGGCGGATATGCCGCCTCGCTCTTCACCGGCCTCGAGGGCTTCGCGCGACTGATCTGGGACCCGAACCGCCAGGCGCTGGAGGACCGGCTCGCCGGGACCGTCGTCCTGCGCGACACGCCCGAGGCTCGCCGGCGCGTCGACGAGCTGCACGCGCGAACGGCCGGCGCCGGCTGACCGTCCGTCGCGCAGGGTGGGACCGCAGGGTGTTCAGGAACGTCCGATCGAAATGTCGCCGCTTCCGGTCTCCGCCTCGATCCTCGCGCTGCCGCCCTCGCCGATCCGGCCCTCGATCTCGTCGTCGCCGCTACGGGTCAGGGTGATCGGCAGATCCGTGCGCAGCCGGCCGGAGCTGGTCTCGAGGCGGATGCTGCCGGCGTAGTCGTCGGGCAGGAGCAGGGTGACGTCGCCCGAGCCCGTGTCGACCCCGATCGATGCGCTGCCGGCCACGGTCTCGACCAGGACCTCGCCCGAACCCGTGTCGATCTCCACGCGGCCCGTGCGAGTGCCTCGGAGCGTCACATCCCCCGAGCCCGTATCGATCGAGATCTGGGGTGCGTCGACGTCATCGGCCCGCACACTTCCCGAGCCGGTGTCGATCGAGAGTTCCGGCCCCCGAATCGACCGCGCGTCCACGTCGCCGGAACCGGTGTCGATGGACACTTCGCCGACGGCTCCGTCTACCGTCACACCTCCGGATCCGGTGTCGAGGGTCAGCTCGCCGTTCGTACGTTCGGTCGCGATCGTCCCCGATCCTGTATCGAGATAGAGGTCGCCGCTCACGTTCCGCGCCTCCATCATCCCGACCGCGAGCGCCACGCGCACCCGCCTGCCCTCGGGCACGGCGATCTCCAGGTCCGCGTGAGCGTCGAGCCCGTCGACCCGACTCCCGATTTCGACCTCGCGGCCGTCCCGCCAGCCGTTGCCGCCCCAGAAGGTTCCGTCGTCCCGTACGCGGAGCTGCGAGCTGCCGGACTGGCCGTCGTAGTGAATGCGGTCGGACGGGTAGATGACCCGCAGGGTCTCGACCTCGCCCCAGTCGGAATGTCGAATGTCCAGCAGACCGCGCTGAATCTGCAGGGCGTCGGCGTCGGACCCGCCCGGGCTCACTTCGACCGTGACCTCCGAGCCCGAGCCCGGAACGACCGAGACACGGCCGGCCAGGTTGTAGACGGCCACCGCCGAACCGGACAGCCGGACGGTCTGGACCTGTGCGTGCGCGCCGGTCGGCAGGGCGAGGCCGGCGAGCGCGATCCCGAACAGAGTGCCGAGGGCGCGGGGGCGATTCCTCCCCCCGCGTGGGCTGATTTCATCCACCTGATGTTCTCCCGGATTGATCGAAGGTCATGAGGCTCGTATCGCTTCATTCGATGAGACGCGACGTTCTTCCCGATGGTTGACGCGGTACCGAAGGTGACCCGCCGAACATATCTTGGCGTCCATGTCAGATCACGACTGGACGGCCGGCGACGCGGCCCGGCTCTATCGGGTCGACCAGTGGGGGCAGGGGTACTTCGGCGTCGGGGCGGACGGCCGGATCAAGGTGCGTCCCGGTCGCTCGTCCGAGGAAGAGATCGACCTGCCTGAAGTCGTCGACGGCCTGGCCGACCGCGGACTGCGCACCCCCCTTCTCATTCGGTTCTCGGACATCCTGGCCGACCGCCTGCGCTCGCTGCACGATGCGTTCGAGGCGGCGATCGTCGAACACGAATTCGGGGGCCGCTACCTGGCCGTGTACCCGATCAAGGTCAACCAGCAGCGACCCGTCGTGGAGGAGGTCTATCGCTTCGGACGCCAGTTCGACTTCGGCCTCGAAGTGGGTTCCAAGCCCGAGCTGCTGGCCGTGATGGCGATGACCGCCGAGGCCGAGGAGCGGCTCATCGTCTGCAACGGCTTCAAGGACGACGAGTACATCGAGGCGGTCATCCTCTCGACGAAGCTGGGGCGCAACATCATCCCCGTGGTCGAGAAATTCAGCGAGCTGCGGCTGATCCTGAAGCATGCCGCGGCCTACGACGTCCGACCGACGATCGGAGTGCGGGTCAAGCTGGCCACGCGCGGGGCGGGGCGTTGGCGCGACTCGGCGGGTGAACGCTCCAAGTTCGGGCTCTTCGTGAGCGAAATCCTGGAGATGATCGACCTGCTCGAGGAGCACGAGATGACCGACTGTCTGAAGCTCCTCCATTGCCATCCCGGAAGCCAGATTCACGACATCCGACAGCTCAAGGAGGCGATCGGAGAGCTGGGTCACGTCTACGCGGAGATGGTGAAGCTGGGTGTGCCGCTCGAGTACGTGGACGTGGGTGGCGGGCTGGGGGTCGACTACGACGGGAGCCGGACGAGCTTCGAATCGTCTATGAACTACACGATGGAGGAGTACGCCACGGAAATCGTGTATCGCTTGGCCGGCGTGTGCGACGAGCGCGAGGTGCCGCACCCGACGATCGACAGCGAGTCGGGCCGGGCGATGACGGCTTATCAGAGCCTGCTGGTGATCAACGTGCTCGGCGCTGCCGGGCCGCGCACGACCCACACGCCGCCCGGCGAAGTGGATCCGGGAGACGACGTGCCGCCGCCGCTCCGCGATCTGGTCAACGCGAACGAGGACCTCGCGCCGGAGCGGCTCGTCGAGGCGTACCACGACGCGCTGCAGGCCCGGGACGAGGCCATCAACCTCTTCAAGCTCGGCTACCTGAGCCTCGCGCACCGCGGCCTGGCGGAGCGACTCTTCTGGTCGATCTGCGCGCGGGTTCAGGACATGGCCGGAGAGCTCGACCGAATGCCCGAAGAACTGCTCCCGCTGGACGAGATTCTCGGAGAAACCTACTTCTGCAACTTCTCCCTCTTCCAGTCCCTGCCCGACTCCTGGGCGATCGACCAGATCTTCCCGATCGTCCCGATCGAGCGCCTCGACGAGCGCCCGACGCACCGTGCCGTCCTGGCGGACATGACCTGTGACTCGGACGGAAAGATCGACCGCTTCGTCGACCTCGAAGACGTCGGCCACACCCTCGACGTGCACGAGCTTCGCGAAGGGGAAGACTACCACCTGGCGGTCTTTCTCGTCGGCGCCTACCAGGAGACCCTCGGTGATCTCCACAACCTGTTCGGCGATACCAACGTCGTCCACGTGCGGCTGCACGAGGAGGGCGGCTGGTGGATCGAGGAGACGGTGAAGGGCGACACCGCGCGCGCCGTGCTCGGCTACATGCAGTACGACGT
>CAZOEX010000007.1:0-25647 GCA_964578925.1 uncultured Gemmatimonadota bacterium
GCGAGCAGGACGAATCCCGCCGTCAGCCAGACGCTACGCTCGATGTACCAGCTGTCGGTGGGAACGATGTAGATGCCGGAGCGAAACGCCATCGGAGACCTCTTTTCCGAAGCGAGATCGAATGCTGCGTAGCTCTCACGCCACATGCGGGAGGATGAGAACGTCGGGAATTGTGGGGAGACGGGTGGCCGGGATCAAGCGGTTGCCGAGGGCCCGACGCTCGGTTTGCGAAACCGCGAACCACCAGGTCGGAGGCGGTACCACACCGTCTCAGTGCGTTCCGTTCTCGCCGCGCAGCACCGCGGCGGCCCGGCCGACGTCGGGGTCCAGGTCGAAGGCCCGCCGATAGGCGTCGCGACCTTCCTCTCGTCGACCAATCTGGAAGAGCGCCTCGCCGAGGCTGTCCCACCCGTTGGCGTACTTCGGATGCAGCTTCACGTTGAGACGGAAGACGGTGAGGGCGAGCTCGCTTCGGCCCTCGTGCAGTAGCGCGTAGCCCATGCGGTTCAATTCGGCCGTGGCGGGTCGGTAGCGATGGATCGGGTTCGCGTCCCACGCCGTGACGGCCTCCGCGATTCGCGCGGCCCGGGCCGTGTCTCCAGCCGCCATGGCGGTCAGCTCGTCCTCGTCGACGCCCAGGCGGAGTTCCTGATCCTCCCAGGCGAGGACGGCCTCGACGGCCGGATCGCGACCCGCCACGTAGTCCGCGAACCGGGGCTCGAAGGCGAGCAGGGGCGGCAGGAAATCGCGCTGGTCGTACGGACCGCCCGGCTGCCACCAAGTCGGAGAGGCGGAGACGTCAACACCGGAGTTGGCCAGCTCGACGACCCGGTGGTCACCCCAGAACTGGGGCGAAGAGCCGGTCGGCTCTCCGATGAACACGGCCGGCGTCCAGCGGTCCAGCTCGTGGGCGAGCGCCTGGGCGGCAGAGAAAGTCCGTCGACCGATGATGACGATCAGATCTCCGGGACGCTGCAGCTCGTCCCGACGGACCAGCTGACGGACGACCCCGGTGTTCAAGCTCCCTTCACCGCCGCTGTTCGAGCGAATGTCGAGAACCACACGTTCGACCGGTCGATCGGCATCGTCCAGCACTCCGAGGGCCGCCGCGAAGAACTCGTGCACGCCCGGCCCGTGGGGGGCGTCGTTCACCATGTCGTACTGAACGTAGAGCACCCGCTCCTCGGAAAGGTACTCGTACCAGTACGGCTCGCCAGGATGCTGCTGCCAGAGCGGCACCGGGGCTCCCGCCACCGTAGGAGCGTCGGTCCAGCCGGGCGGCATCTCGTGCTCGGCGCTCGCCCCGTGCCGGATCACGAAGCGCTCTTCCCGCGCCTGCAGGCGCACCTCGGTCCGCCGGCCACGATGTTCGACCCCCAGCACCGCCGAACCAGGATCGTCGCTGAGGCCCACCGCATGCAGCACCTCCGGGGAACCGAGCAGCATCGGCGCCATCACACGGATCCAGATGTCGTTGTCTCGCGAGATCAGCGGCGTCACCCGGACCACCGCCTCGTCGACGGGCACCCCGCCGATCGTGATCAGGCGTGCGCCGGGCGCGACTCCCGCGTCCTCGTGGACCGCCTCCACGAAGATGCCTTCCTCGTACCAGCCGAGCCGGACGGGAAGCTGGTGGAAGGCCACGTCCTCGTCGAAGAAGAGCAGGACGGCCGTGTGTCCGTCTCCGATCGCGGCGGCGATTCGCTGCAGCTCCACGATGATCTCGTGGCGTGCGAGGTCGGGGATCCGTTCTTCGAGGTCCGTGACCATCGCGTCGAAGCGCTCGGACGGGAGGCTGTGAAACACGTCACCGTGCCGCTCGACCATCACATGGACGAACTGCCTCAGATCCTCGCGCCACTCCGCGGCTTCCGCCGGCCCGACCGGGGTCGCGGTCTGCGCCGAGGCTACATCCCCTTCGACGAGGACCATCACGCTCACGGCCACGACGAGCAGGACCCCTGCGGCACGAGCCGAGCCACCGCACCGACTACGAACGCTCATCTCGGGTCACTCCCTCCGTACAGGTTTGCATGAACGACGGCTCTCCTGCATCGAAGCTGGGCCGGCCGCGTGGGCAGGTCTTGAACGAGAGTCTCATCGATTCCGAACGAGGACCTCGGAGACTCGACGACTGTCTCGGGAACTCCAGCGACGATCTCAGGCGGAGCCGGACAGGCTACGCAGGCGGCCGGGAGGATGGCCGAAGCGCGCCCCGATCTGCCGGGTCATGTGGCTCTGATCGGCGAAGCCCGCCTCGTAGGCGACCGCGGCGAGCGGCTGCTCGGTAGTCAGGATGAGCCGCCTGGCCGTCTCCAGACGCTGGTGCCTCACGAATTGCCCGACGGTATAGCCGTAGCGGGCCCGGAACGTCCGGGCGAGGTGCGCCCGGCTGACGCCTGCATCGCGCGCCAGCTCGGCGAGCGTGGGAATCGACCGCACGTCGTCCCGCACTCTCTCCCGTACGCGCTCCAGCCAGCTCGGCGTCGCCTCGATCCGGGTGTCGGGCGAGTACCCGCCGAGAGCCGCCGCCTCCAGCGCGAGCATTTCGAGGGAGAGGGGCGAGGTGTCGTCCAGCTTGCGGAGCTCGCCCCACAGCCGGCGCCCGAGTTCTCGAACACCCGATCCCGCTGCGTACCGCCGCTCTGCGGGGAGGGCATCCTGCGGATCATCGAAGCATTCCCGGGCGATCGACAGGATCAGACAGCAGAGCGGTCGTCCGTCTCCGATCTCGAGATCGTGTTCGTCTCCCGCGGCCGAGATGCGGGCGTGGCCCCCCTGCATCCGATGCCGACCGGCACGGTCGCGCTCGATCAGGGTGCCATCGAATACGAGGCAGACGTGGGGTTGCTCGTGGGCGTGCCGCGGGATTCCATGGTCCGTCTCGGCCGAGAATTCCTCGCAGGTGACCGGCCATGCGGCCGTCGTCACGCAGCACGCCGACTCCAGGTCTTCCCGCCGCCGATTGACGGAGGCAGGCCGATCGATCGTCTTCACACCTGGTTGGATGCCGCGGACCGCTCGAACGTTGGCTCCGCATCACGGACAAGCGACGGCACCGACAACCCGCCGACGAGGAGATCGCTTGACTTCGAGTGCACTCGAAGGGCTTGCGTGTGTCGAAACTGAACTGGATGTGGACATGCCATGGAGGTACCCATGCGACACTTCGTGCTCGTCATCGCGCTCCTGTTGCTCGCGACCCCCGGCACGCCGCTGGCCCAGGAGACGAGCGGAGGCTTCCTCTTCTCGTATCAGCCGCATGCCGGAGAGCGTTCGGCCTTCGAGGAGGGCTACCGCACCCATCTCGACTGGCACCGCGCCAACCGGGACTCCCTGCCGTGGTTCGGTTGGAACGTGCTGGCGGGTCCACGGCTGGGGCAGTTCGTGGACGGCGCGTTCGGAATGCGCTTCGCCGCGCTCGACGCCCGGGTCGATCCGCGAGGGGACGCGGCCGACGCGGCCGAGACCTTTCGGCCTCACGGGACCGCCACGGCCCGGGAACTCCTGCTGCTCCGGCGAGATCTCAGCACGGCGTCTCCCCTCGAAGACGTGAGTCCCCGTCCGTTCGTGCAGGTCGTTCGCTACGCGGCCGATCCGAGCACCGTGACGCGACTCGAGGGAGCGCTGAAGGCCCTCCGTGAGGCCGCCCGACCGGATTCCCTCCTGCCGTACACGGTCTACGAGATCGTCGGCGGCGCCGAACCCGGGTTCCTCTTAATGGTCTGGCGCGACGGACTGGGCAGCTTCGACGACGTCGACCGGAACCCGGAACGCGCACTCCGATATCGCATAGCGGAATGGGGAGACACGTCGACGATCGACGTGACGAGGGAGCTCTGGAGGTATCGGCCGGATCTGAGCTATCTGGGACTGGAGGAGGACGGATGACCACGGGCGCTACGACGGAGCTGGCCATCGGGGAGCTAGCGGACGCGACGGGCCTCAGCGCCACCACGCTGCGCTACTACGAGGACGAGGGGCTGATCCCGATGGTGGAACGCAACGGCGCCGGTCATCGGCGCTACCGACGGGACCACGTCCGCTGGGTGGCACTCCTCGATCGGCTTCGCACGTCGGGCATGTCGATCGCCCGCATGCGCAAGTACGCGAAGCTGGCGGTGTGCGGCGACGAAACCCGGGAGGAACGTGGGCGCCTTCTCCGCCGACACCGAGACGAGCTCGAAGCGCGCATCGGCGAACTGCAGCGCTGCCTCGAAATCGTGTGCAAGAAGATCGATCTGTACGAGGGCACGATCGACGATCCTTCGGTGGTCTGGGACATGGTCGCCAGGGCGCAGCGCGAGTACCGGGGGGTGACGGCCGGGATCCGATCGGAGGTCTGACCCGGGCCGGCGGACGCCAAGGATCAGATCCTCCCGACCGTTCAAACCCGCCACGGCACTACCCCAGGCTACCGTATCGCACCGGTGCGCCGTCGCCGCGGGGGTTGCCTTTCGGGGCCCGATCCGACAGACTCTCGGATCATTACGACGCATGTCGTGGTATCATCGGAGCGAGCGGTGGATCGGGACCGGAAAGAGGGGACGGGATGAGATGCGAAGGGAATCGTAGTGGGCGGGCGGGCGCTTTTCGGGGCACACGAGTCGCGCCTGCACTGGCCGCCGTGGCCCTGGCCGCCGGCATCCCGGTCGCCGGTCCCGCCTATGGCCAGACCATCGACCCGGCGGACGCGGATCCGCCCGCGCGTCAGAGCGAACCGAGCTGGTCGCCCGACGGCTCGCGAATCGCGTTTCGCGGCGGCGCCTTCCCCGTTGTCGACATCTGGCTGGCCGGTGCGGATGGCGGCGATCCGGTGCGGATCGTCGACCATCCGGCCGCCGACGACTATCCCGTCTGGTCTCCGGACGGCGACCACCTGGCATTCGTCTCGAATCGTGACGGGGTATGGAAACTCTACGTGGCCCGGACGGACGGCTCCGACGCGCGCGATCTCGCGATCACGTCGGAGCTCGACCGGGATCCCGCGCGCCCCGCGTGGACGCCGGACGGCGAGGAACTGGTCGTCCGCATCCGCGAGCCCGACGAGAGCACACGCCTGGCCGCGGTTCCAGTGAACGGCGGCGAGATTCGGAGAATCTCCTCGCCGGAGGGCGTCGACTGGCCGGACGTGGCGCCGGACGGCTCCCTCGTGTTCACCGCGCCGGACGGCGAGGACGTGCCCCAGATCTGGGTGACGCGTCCTGGGGACGCCGACGCACGGCCGATCACGGACGGACCAGGTCGAAAAAGCCTCCCCCGGGTCACCGCAGACGGGCGCCACGTCCTCTACCTCGTCAACGAGGACGGCACGCCGCTCGGGTGGGAGATCGTCCGTTCGCGACTCGACGGTTCGCAGAGGACACGCCTGACCGGCGACGACTACTGGAAGTTCTATCCGGAGCCCTCGCCCGCCGGCCGGACGGTGCTTTTCGTGACGATCCGCGACGGCATGAACGGCCCGCCGAAGCTCTGGCTCATGGACGCGGACGGGTCCAACGCCCGACCGCTCTTCGGAGGAGGATCGTGAGCGGGCCCACCGACCCGGCCCTGCCGTCGGATGCGGAGCTGAAGCTCCTGCGCGAGCTGTGGGAACGGGGCGAGCAGTCGGTGAGCGACCTGCACGAACGAGTGCAACCGGACTGGCCCGTCGGCTACACGACCGTCCTCAAGCTCCTTCAGCGCATGACCGGGAAGGGACTCGTCGTACGCCGGCAGGAAGGGCGCGGGCACCTGTACCGCCCGGCCGTGGAGCGCGAGTCGACGGAGCGCCGGGTGACCCGGTCTTTCCTCCGGCGTACGTTCGGCGGCTCCGTCGAGCGGCTGCTCCAGAGCGCCCTTCCCACCGGGCCGGCCCGACGAGAGGAGATCGAAGAGATCCGCCGCCTTCTCGACCGACTGGAGGAGTGAGAAATGGGCGCGGCATTGCTGGCGACGGGCGTCGCGACGACCGCCGCCGGGTCCGGATGGCAGGGAAGCGGCAGCGCGTCGATCGTCGCCTGGACGATCGTCCATTCCGTGTGGCAGGCCGCGCTCGTCGCCTGCGCGCTCGGCCTCGTGCTCCGCTTCGTTCCGGGGGTGATGCCCCGCCTGCGGACGGCCCTCGCCACCGGGAGCCTCGTTCTGGTCGCGAGCCTCGCGGTCGGCGTGTGGGGCAGTCTCGTCACGGACTGGCGGCAGCACGAAGCGTGCTGGCAATCGGATGCCTACGCCGACGCGCACGTCGGTCTGTGCGCGTCGCACGGGGTGGCCCGACCGGAAGACGCGGTGGTCGAAGAGACCGGCAAGTCACGGGCGGCGCTGCCCTGGGCCGGACCGCTGCCGGCCGGAATGCGCGCGCCGGCGCTCCGACGAGCGGCGCTCGCGCTCACCGACTCCCGCGCTCTGCGGTTGATCGGACTCCTCTGCGGCATCGTCGGCGCGGGCGCCCTGCTTCGACTGCTGGCCGATCTCTACCTGCTCCGACGGCTGATCCGCCGATCGCGGGCCCTGGAGGACCCGCACCTCCGGCTGCGGCTCGACGGCCTGCGGGAGCGGATGGGCGTGCGACGCCCCGTCGAGGTTCGCGAGAGCGGCGACATCGGCACGCCGGCCGTGGCGGGATGGCGGCGTCCCGTCATCCTGCTCCCCAACGACATGGCGGGAACGCTCGAGCCGTCGGAGCTGGATAGCGTGCTGAGCCACGAACTCGTGCACGTCCGGCGGCGACACTTCATCCTGAACCTCGCCCAACGAACGCTGGAGTCACTGTTCGCCTGGAATCCGTTCATGCTGTGGATCTCGGGCCGGGTCCGCGAGGAACGGGAGGCCCTGTGCGACGCGACGGCGGCCGGACCGCCGGAAGCGATCACGGACAGGCGACGCTACGCGGAGACACTCCTTCGGCTCGAGCGTCTCCGGACGCCGGCCCGCGTGACATCGATCGGTCTGTTGGGGGAGGGCTCCCTATTGCGCCGCGTCCGACGCCTCACCGAGTCGGCCCCGCCCGGCCCGTTCGTCCGCGCGCGCCGCATCGGCTCCGCCGCCCTCACCGTCGCGGCCGCTCTCCTGGTCGTTGGACCCGTCAGCGTCTATTCCACGGCCGTCTCGTCGTACGCGGTCATGGAGCGAGACATTTCGGTCCGGGAACAGGCGACGGCTCCGGGCAAGGATAGGCAGAGCCGAGGCGAGGTCTCGGACGATGCGCCGGGCGTCCCCGCAGGTACGGCTGACGAGGTCCGAACCCCGGTCTTCGCGAACGGCCCGCTCACCGACACTCCCGACGGCGCCGAGACCACCGAATACTGAATTCTCGAATCTGGGAGGGCAGCATGATGCTACACCTCGATCTACGTCATCTGTCGTACTTGACGACCGCGATTGCGTTCATCGTGGGTACCGCGGCCCCGCATCCGCTTGCCGCGCAAACGCACTACGAATCGATCGGCTGGACGCCGGACGGACGGGCACTCACGGTTTCCGCCGCAGAGAACATCTATCGGCTGCCGCTCGAGGGAGGCCCCGCGGAGCGCCTCACGGCGTCCGAGGCCCGGGATGTCCACGCGTCGTGGGCCCCCGACGGCTCGGCCCTCGCCTTCGGCTCCTACCGCGACGGCGACGCCGAGATCTTCGTCGCTTCGTCCGACGGCTCCGGGGCGCGCTCCCTCACCGACGACGATGCCGACGACGGCGCCCCGGCCTGGTCCCCTGACGGACGCGAGATCGCGTTCATGAAGGAGACGGGAGAACACTGGCAGATCTGGGTCATGGCGGCGGACGGTTCCAATCAGCGCCGGCTCACCCGCAGCGACGGCAACGACTGGAACCCGCGCTGGTCGCCCGACGGCCGGTGGATCGTGTTCGAGTCGAGCCGCCACGAGGGTGACCAGGACGAGATCTACCTGATCCGCCCGGACGGCACGGGCGAGCGTCGCCTCACGGATACGCCGGGCAACGACATCTACCCCGACTGGTCGCCCGACGGCGAGCGTATCGCCTACTGCACGATCGAGGATGGTCGGGCGTTCGTCTACACCATTCCGGCGACGGGTGGCGAGCCCGAGCTCCTCCTCGAGGACGCCTGCCTGCCGGCCTGGTCCCCGGACGGAAGCCGGCTGGCATACAAGAGCGTAGCACGCGACGAGTCGCAGCGGCTGTGGGTCGCGCAACCCGACGGCTCCGGCGCGACGGAGGTCGCGGGGCTGGACGCCCGGCGTGTGGTGGACGCAGCGGAGGTCACGCATGGATCGGCATCCGCATCGGCATCCGAAACACCTTCCGGCCTCGACTCCGCGGACGCCGGCGCATCGTCTCGGGCGCCGGCGGACACGGACTCCACGGCTGTGCCCCGTAAGCCGCGCGTGGCGATCCTCATATACGACGGTGTCCAGATCATCGATCACGCCGCCCCGTGGGAGGTGTTCGGACAGTGGGCGATGAACGAGGTGTTCACCGTCGCGAAAGACACGACGCCCGTCACCACATGGATGGGCATGCGTGCGCTGCCGAGCTACGGGTTCGACGAGCACCCGGAGCCCGACGTCCTCGTGATCCCGGGCGGGGACGCACGCGAGGTGATCACCGATCCGGAGGTCATCGACTGGGTCCGCCGGCACGCTACGTCCAGCCGCCACGTGCTTGGGGTCTGCTCCGGCGTGACATTCCTCGCGAAGGCGGATCTCCTGGAAGGACGCCGCGCGACGACCTTCTACGGGTCGCTCGACAACCTTGCGGCGGAATCGCCCGCCATCGACGTGATCGACGACCAGGTCGTCGTCGAAGACGGAAAGTACGTCACCACGAGCGGCGACGGAGTCCTGGGCTCCCTGCGCATCTTCGAACGCTTACACGGGAAGCCATGGGCCCGCCTGGTGGGGCTGGCCATGGAGTTTCAGCCCGATCCCGACGATGAACCGACCTCACGCGCCCTGCTGGCAGATCTGAATCTGCCCTCGAGCATCTACGACGAATTCACGTGGCGCGAGGCCGAGCTGACCGTGTACGAGGGCGACACGGATCGATGGCGGATGGCCTGGCGGATCGACCGTGACGACGTGGATGACTTCGCGGCGTTCGCGGCGTCCCTGGCCGAAGGGCTGGCGGACGAAGACTGGGAGTTGGAGGCCGAGAGACTCGCGGACGACACCTGGACGAGCAACTGGAGGTTGCGCGACCGCGACGGTGACGCATGGCGGGGCGGCGTGGGCATTCAGCACGTGTCCGATGGGCGCCTCGAGCTTCGAATCGATGTGGACAAGGGCTAATGCGAACTACGCCCTACGGAGGTGGCCTCTGCCCAGCTCTCGGTGTCTCGCTATCCGCAAACGTCTAAGCCTGGCCGATGTGTTGCTTGCGCTCGGCAAGTAGGCGTCGGCCGACGAGGCTCTCTGTCACGCCCTTGCCATCGACCCGCGGTTCGATCGAACCCTGGAGCGGGGGCTGACCTGCGGCGAGTCGGATCGTCCGTAGCCCTCGAGCCGGCGGCGAAGCATTGCGAGCCACTTCTCGGCCTGCCCCGTTTCGGGACCACGAGGCATTGTAACCCTTTCATCCTTCCCCGTGTCCGATCAACCGGGACCACGAATCCACAGGTGAATAGGAGTCCGTGTGCCCGCTCGACATCTTCGACAGTTCGAACGGCTGCTTCATGCCGCGATCGTGGAGTCTCGGAAGTTCGCCGTGACGGCGGCGCTGGGTCCCCCGGGGAGGCTCCTGGAAATGAATCTGCGTCCCCGTCTCATCTTGGTCACTTTCGCGCTTGCTGCAGCTATCGCCATCCAACCGAGCCGTGCCGTCGCTCTCCCGCAGGCGCGCGATGCGGACGATGTCGCGGCCCGGCGCGCGGTCGCCGATTCGTTGTTCGCCGCCGCGAAGTATCCTGCCGCCCGCGAGGCCTACAGCGAAGTCGTCGCCGCGTGGCCCGACTCACTTGCCGTCGCCTATCGCCTCGCCCAGACGCTCGTGGTGACCGGCCGCCCCCGGGAGAGCCTCGCGCTCTTCCGGCAAGTGATAGCGGCCGGCTACCGCAAGACGTCCGCGCTCTATTACATGGCGATCGCGCAGGGCGACATGGGGGCGATGGCCGCCGCCTACGCCACGCTCGATACGATGATGGCGGCCGGATTCCGCAACAAGTACGGGTTGCTCACCGACAGCATGCTCGTGACGCTTCGGAGCGACGAGCGGTGGCCCGCCTTCATCTCGGAGGTCTGGGGCACGGCGGAGATGCCGGAGGTGAGCCAGCCGCTTCGCTTCGTGGAGCAGCGCGACGGCGTCGAGATTTCGATGCGTGACGGGACGAAACTCGCCGCGACCCTCATGATGCCGGAGGGAGAAGGAACCTTCCCGACGGTTCTCGTCCGGACCCCCTACGGACGGGTTTTCGAGTGGGGCAATCGCGTCCACTGGGCCGCGCGCGGCTACGTGCTGGTGGCCCAGGACGTCCGCGGCAGGGGCGACAGCGAGGGCAACTTCGACCCCTGGATGAACGAGCGGACCGACGGCTTCGACACCATCGACTGGATCACCCGGCAGCCCTGGAGCAATGGACGGGTGGGAATGATCGGGGCGAGCTACGCGGCGCAGGTCCAGTGGCTCGCGGCGGCGGAGCGCCACCCCGCGCTCGACGCGATCATCCCGATCGTCTCCGGAACGGACCCGTTCTACGACACGCCGTGGGATCATGGGATTCTCAAACTCGGCCTCCTCGGCTGGGCGTTCGACGTCACGTACCCGGACTCGAGCCCCACGGAGGGTTCTTGGCGCGACGCGACGGTCGCCCCGCTCGAGGACGCCGACGAGATGGTCACCGGCAGTGACCTCGCCATCTGGAATCGCTGGGTCGCGCGAGATCGCCCGGAAGACTGGGCATCCGCCTCGTTCCTGGACCAGCTAGCCGCCGACCCTGAGGGAGAGGACGTGCCGGCGGTATTCCACGTGAGTGGCTGGTGGGACGTGGAGAGCATTGCTACGCAGCGGAACTGGAGCCGTCTCGCCGCGGCTGGAAAGCGGGACCAGTGGCTGCTGTACGGCCCGTGGCAGCACGACAATTTCTACGAGCACCCACCGCTCTCGCGTGGTGACGTGGAGTTCGGCGACGCCGCGCGAATCGCATTCCTCGCGGAATGGACCCGCTTCTTCGACCACTGGCTAAAGCATCGGCCCGTCGGTCTCGACACCCTGCCGCGGGTACGTGCCTTCATGATCGGCGCGAACCGGTGGGCCTGCGGCGACGCTTGGCCCCTTCCCGGCGCGGGGAAACGCGTTTTTCACCTCGCCGGGAACGCCGGGCGCCCGGGCGAGGCCGGCTCGCTTGCGGGCGCGGCGCCCGCTTCCACTCCTGCGGCGAGCTTCCGAACCGATCCCGCCGACATCCTCCTCCACGAAGACCCCACGTTCGCGGAGGACACGCACTATCCCGTCGGGGCCGTGAATCGGGACGATCAGCTGGCGTGGATCTCGGAACCCTTTTCGGAAAGCGTCAGCGTGGTCGGGCCGGCCGAACTGGACATCACCGTGACCACGGACGCGCCCGACATCGACCTGTACGCCCTGCTCGTGTCCGTCGATCCGGACGGAACCGCGCGGGCCCTTGCCCAGCCCGGGGAGATGCGCGCTTCCCTCGGCACGCGAGAGCAACGACCGGCCGGGACACCTGTCCAGCTCACGCTTCCCATGTTTCCAGTGGGTTATCGCCTGCCCGCCGGTAGCCGGCTCGGGCTCGTGCTCCGCGCCGACTGGTTTCCGCGTTTCGCGCCCATCGCCGCGGAAGGCGACGCTCCGCACACGGTGCGGGCGACCATCGGGGGCAGCACGACAACCACCCCTCGCCTGTCCGTCTACATGCTTGACGACGACTGATCCTCGACCGAAGGAATACAATGAAGGCCACGGTCGAGATGTCGGTAGCTTCGGCCCCTTGTTCGTTCGGGGGCGGCTGTGGCGACGCGGACGGCGGAACCTCCGGGTCCGGGACGCCCCATACCGCTTTCCCGCTCGAGGAGACCGAGCTGGAGGAGGACGGCTCCATCGTCGGTTCGCGGCCGGCCGAGGGCCTCCGCGCCCGGCGGCTGTGGATTCGCGGGGCCGACGCCGTGCTCGCCACCTTCCATCTACGGCCGGCATGAAGCGACCGCGGCAGAAGCCGTGTCCAGGAGGACCCCCATCAGGAACTCGCGGCTCAGGCGGGGCGCCATCTGTCGGTCCTGGTCGTGGCCGGCGTTCGGGTGGAAGCGCGCGTCCAGGCACTGTTTCGTTCCAATCGCTCGCGCGTGACGCGTCACCAGCGAGCGCCCGTTCACGGGAGGCACGATCGCATCCTCGAGGCCCCAGTGCACCTGGGCCAGAGGGAGCCGTTCCGCGAAGAAGCGGGGAGAGCTGGCGATGAGATGAAGACGCGTCTCGGTGAAGCCACGCCTGCCGGCGATCGCGGAACTGAGGAAGTAGTTGATGAACTGGCCACCGGTCTCTCCCGGCGCCGCGCGATTTCTGAGGCCGTCTTCCACGAGCTCGCGCTGCGTCCAGCCTCCGATGTCCATGCCCGAGAGCCAGTCGGTCGGCGCGGCCCACGACACCACACAGTCCACTCGCGGCTCACGAATGCCGGTGAGCAGGGCGACCGTGCCTCCCCGGCTGCGACCGAACACGCATACCCGCGACGTATCGGCTTCTGGCGTAGCTTCGAGCGCGGCCCGGAGAAAGGCGATCGCATCGTCGGTGGCTCCGTCCCACGCGTCGGAACGGTCTCCCTCGGAGGTCAGCGTGTCGGTACCGATGACGATGTTCTCTCCTCGATAGCCGGGAGCGACGTACACGACCCGGTCGCGGGACGCACCCAGGAGACGCGGGCTCGTCAGTCCATCCGGCACGGTCAGCGGGAAGAAACTGGCCGATACGCCCTTCGCTTCGACCAGGACGGGAAGTTCGCCCGTGGACGCACCCTCGGGGACGATGACGACGCCGAGGTGACGCTGTCCGTGGACGGTGTGCCCGACGATCCGGGCCTCCGCCGATACTCCTTCGAGGTCCACCGGATGCCGAAGGAGTATCCGCACCTCACGCGGGGCGAGTTCCCGCCGCTCCCAGCGCGCCCACGCGGAATCGATCTCCGCTTGTCGCGGCGGATCGAAGAGCCCTTCCAGGGAGAACGGTAGCTGCCAACCCGAAGTCGTGTCCGGAGCGGGCAGCGTTCCGAGCCGTCGCAGTGCAGTGACCGCTGCTTCGTTCGCGGGATCGAGCGTGAGGGCGTGCTCGTACGTGAGCTCCGCCTGCGCTCGATCGCCGGCGGCCACGAGCGCGTCGCCGAGCGCCGCATGGACCGGGGCAGCGTCGGGAAAGTGCCGAGCGAGTTCGTCGAGGAACGCTACCGCCTCGGCAGCCCGCGACGGTCGCACACGAAGGAATCTGCGGCCGGCCGCCGCGAGCCGATCCGGGTCGGGCGCGTCCGCGGCGGCGTAGCGGCGGGCGGCTTCCCGTGGCTGGCCGCCGAGCAGGAGTTGCACCGGACGCGGAGAGGCCGCGTCCAGACGCTCGTAGACACCCTCGTACTCGAGACCGTAGACACGGGCACTAGCAGCGCATCCGTCGGGCCCACGGACGAAGGCGACGGCGAACCGGGGGTGCGCGGCCACCACGAACGAATCGGCGGCTACGTGCTGAAGCACCATCGCGCCGTCCCACAGCGCCGGATACATCAGGAGTTCGCCGTGCCGCTCGGTCATCGTGACCAGGGCGTCATTCGGTGCCGGACCTTCCGCTCCGTAGCTGGCGACGAAAGCGGTCAGGTCGGAACACGTGCCTGATGAGGAGTCGGTTCGGAGATCATCGGGCGCGCCATCGCAGCCGAGGACGAGGACGGTCAGTGCGAGCGCCGCGACGGTGTTGCCGGTGGGCATGAGGGATCTCGCTCGTTCTGGCACACTCAGGGCAGCGGCCCAGGGGCTCGGTCAGGCCACAAATCGAATCGTCGGCTCCGTCCGGTTGAGATGAAGAGAGTCAGCGGATGGTTGACGATCAACCACAAAACCGAACCTGCTCCGGCGCCGGTGGCGCCCACTCGACGATGATCGTGGACACCGTGATCTCCAGCGTTCGCACGAGGGGATGGTCGGACGAGATCTCGTGGTCACCGTAGAGCTCGTCGGCGCGCGGGTCGGAGTCCAGGGCCGACAACGCCTCACGATCGGGCGCCAGAATCAGGCGCAGCTCGCCGCGGCCTTCGGGCCAGTTCGTCCCTCCTGCACCATCCCAGCCGAAGCCCGAGAACAGGACCAGCCCCCCGCGGATCTCCTCGAGGCTCGAGAGCTCCGTCCCGACGCCGACGCCCGCGGGGGTGCGCCACGGCGATCCAGGTCGCCCGACCCGTGCGAAGGTGGACCGGCTGCCCGCCGAGTCGACCCATGCGACCTCGAACTCCATCGGCGTGTCGGGGAAGACACGTGCGCCCGCGACACACATCCCCTGACCGATGCTGATCGATGCGCCTCGCACGGCCGTAGCCCCATAGGCGCGGACGAGCGCCGCTGCGGACGTCCTCGAGCGGATGTGCCCGATCCCTCCGGCGGGATCGACGAGCCAGGCCGCCGAGTCTTCGTCCGGCTCGATCCGTACTGAATCGAAGTGTACCTCGTCGCCCCGTACGCTCACATGCGCTTCAGCCCGGAACGAGGCACAACAGTTGGCGTCGGCCGGCACGAAGACTGGCGCTTCGGCGGTCAGGTCCGCCGGATTCAAATGAACGCCCTTCCAGAAGCCCCAGTCCTCCGGGATCCTGGCCTCGAGTTCGTCCAGATAAGCGCGGTGCAGGGGCTCGACTGTGCCCTCGCCAAGGCGGAAGGGCCAGTCCATGCATCCGCCTGTGCCCTGCATGCACCGGCGATGAACCAGGAAAAGCGCGTCGCCAAGCCGCGATGCCCGGGGCGGCCGGAGCAGCGGACCGGCCTCGACGCTCCGGTCGTGCCACACGGGAACCCGGTCCTTCGTCCCGGCGGCGCGGAACTGCAAGACGAGTTCGTCCTGTCGCACAGTGTCACGGGTACCCGGGCGCGAAAGCGCGCGGCGGTACAGAGTCCAGTACCACGTACCGGCCGACACCTCCGGAAAGGCACCCTCGTCGATCACCGACGTCTCGACGGGAGCCACACGGTCGTAGGTCGTTTCTCCGGGAAAATCCGCCGCGTCCTCGATCCGCTGACCGGGCGGATTCTGCTGTCGGGCGCTGCCCGGCGCCACATCCCGGGCCGAGGCAGTTGCGGGCACGAACGCTCCCAGACACAGCAGGCTGAGCACGGTCCAGCCGAAAGCACCGCCCGCGCGGTGCGGTACGTAGAGCCGATTCGTCCCCTCGTCAGTCGGCACTCCGGGCCCGTTTCCCAGTGCGTTCACGGATCAGACGACTCCCGACACGCACGCCCCCCATGGAGAAAACGCTCCCCCGCCAGTTCGAGGTCGGCCCGTGCTTCCGCGACGGACGGGTCCTCTAGAACTTCCGTCCGGAAGAGTGCGCGGAGCGCCGACCAGTCGGGGTGGCCATCGACGCTGGATCGAAGGTCCGCTATACGTTCGACGGTGGCTGCGTAGACGCGATCTCGCCGCAGAAGGTCGGCTTCGTCGGCCTCCGACCAGCTTGCGGGATTGAGCAACTCGGCGAGGCCCCGGTCCAGATCAACCTCCGGCGGCGTTCGCGCGGCGAGCGATCGAAGGCGTCTCTCGGCCCGGGCCGTCAGGGCGATCTGCAACTCCGTGTTCAGCTCAGAGAGCGGGCCCAGTTTCGGGTCCCGGGCGAGCACGGCCTCGTGGGTCGCGCGATGCCAGCGACGTTGAGCGTCGCGATACTCGTCCTGTGCGTGGTCGAAACAGCTCGCGACGTCCGGAGAGCGCGCTGCCTCGGATGGTTCTCGGGCCGTGCTACCCGCGTCGCCACAAGCGGCGATCGAAAGGCCGCCGGTGGACATGAGAACCGCGAGTGCCAACCTGCGAAGCATGTGCCGCTCTCCATCGATTCCACGATCCAAAGGGCCGAGACCGAATCCGCCGGCTTCTCCCTGGACACGACATTTCGTCGGCGAAAACATACCGGTGAGACCGCACGGTTCGCACATGCGCCCGGGGCGAAACCGCAACCGGACGGGACGAAGAGCCCCAGGGGCGTGATGAAGCGGAGTCGCGTGCGGGGCGGCGCTTCTGCTTCTGCAGGATGAGTCGTTGAAGGACGACGGGCGCGGTGATAGTATCTCGCTCGCATGGCGATGTGGCGCGAGCAACGACGTGGGTGGGAGGGTAGGTGAATGGTGGCAGTTGCCCGGATTTCCGGTTTCGCTTCGACTCAGGACGAGCCTCCTTCGCGCATCTTCCGGCGTTTCGCCGTACACATCTGCGTCATTCTCGCGGTCGCCTGCGCGGCATGCGGTGACGATCCCGGAGCGAACGAACCCGCGGCCTGGGCCCTGGGGCCGGAGGAAGTCCGTATCGGCAGCCTCGACGATCCCGACGAGAGCCTTACGAGCGTGGCGCATCTTTTCCTGACGCCGTGGGACCAGGTGCTCATCGCGCAACCGCAGGATCAGACAGTGCGCGTGCACGATGCCCGTACCGGCCGGCTGATCCGGCGACTCGGACGCTCCGGCGAGGGTCCGGGCGAGTTTCGCAATCCCAACTGGATCGGCCTCCTGGGGGATTCGCTCTGGGTCAACGACGGGAGTCTCAGGCGGGTGACGTTCTTCGACCGCGACGGAACTCATCTTGGCGACCGGCCCTACCCGGACCCGCCCGACGTGGCCGCGCCGCTCAGGGCGGGCTTCGGTCTGCTGACGGAGGATGGAGGCGCCCTGTACGTGACGAGCTCCCGCGAGGGAGAGCGTCCGCTTCCAATGCTGGTGGTCGACCCCGAAGGCGAGGAGACGGTCATCGGCGAGCGAAGCGGGCTGCCGAGATTCACCACCGTGTCGGCCTCGAACGGGAGTTTTCAGCTTCAGGGTCGGCGATTCTGGACGCGCACCACGTGGTCGCCCGACCCGCAGGGACGAAGCGTGGTTTTCGGCGAGCGCGAAGCCGCCGATGCGCCCGGGCAGGCGACGTACGGAGTGGCACGAGTTTCGATTACGGGCGACACGCTGTTCGCCCGGCAGGTTCCGTACGACCCGGTGCCGATTCCGCAGGCCGTGCTCGACTCGCTGCCCGAGAGCACACCCGAGGAATACAGGCCGCGGTACTATCCGCCCGTGAGCGCCGTCGTCGCGGGGCGGGACGGAACGACCTGGGTGGCGCGGGAGGTCACGTCCTCGGACACGCGCAGGTGGGACGTGTTCGACGCGTCCGGCGAGCAGATCGGCGTGCTCGACGCGCCGGCCGATCTCGAAATTCACGACGCAACGACCGATCGGGTCTGGGCGGTGGTGTTCGACGAGTTCGACGTGCCATACGTCGTACGCCTGCCGGTGCAGCGCGGCGAGTAAGCCCAGCGCAGAGTCGTCGGAACCCCCTCACTGAGGGATCGACGCGTCGAGATCTGCCGTGATCAGCCATCGGCCGTCCTCGGCTTGCCGCAACGTGAGGATGAAGACGCCGCGGTCCGGGGGCCGGGTGCCGGCCCCATACCCGTAGGCTCCGAGAATATAGGCGACGGTCCCGTCGACCGCGTAGCCCACGGCCCTCAGGCGGAGGTCGCCTCCCGATCCCTGCAGCCCCTCTCGCAGGGCGGCGTGCCCCTGAATCCACCCTCGCCTCCGGATGATACCGTCCGGCGTGAAGAGAGAGACCAGCCCGTCCGCGTCTCCGTCGCTCCAGTGCCGCTCGTAGTCGCGAAGGACGCGGTCGAGCTCGGCCGGCAGCTCGATCGAGGGAAGTGGCTCGACCGATGGCCGTTCGGACGGTTCCTGGGCAGGAAGCGGGAGGGCAACGAGGACACAGGCGGCGATCACCGCCGAGATTCGTACCAGAGTCATGGGCTGCTCCTGATCAATTGATCACCAACCCTCTTAGACGCGCCAACACTCGGTGGGGTTGAAATGCAGTCCGCTACGCGCGTCACTCGACGAGATCGAGCGCCCGGGCGTCCGTCCGGAGCAACCGCGCCGGGACGCCGTCCCATACTCAGTGCCCGTCACCGGTACGGGGCTCCCCGACGTGGAAGATCTTGTTCACGATCCGCCACTCGCCGTCGATCTTGAGCAGCGACATGTAGTCGGTGATCAGCACGCCGGGGTAATCCAGCACGACCCGCGCGACAGCGGCGTCTCCGGTCACGTCTATCATCGCGACGCGACGCGATCTGCGGGCTTCGTCTTCGGCCGGGCTTCCCGAGGCCCGTGCGATGTACTCCTCGCTCGTCCGGGACGCGAGCTTCCCGTCCCGAATCCAGAATAGCCGCGCCTCCGCGTGAAAGACCTTCCGATGATGACTGCCGTCACCCGTCGCGTGAGCCCGCAGATAGTGCTGCAGCGCGGCGCGGATCGCCTCGCGTTCCCTCTCCGCGGACTCGGGCCTCAATTCCTGGCCGAGTACGGAAGGTACGTCACCCGGTCCGACCAGAAGGCAGAACAGGCCGGCGGCCATCACGATTGAGCGCTGCATCCTTCGTCTCCTCGATCAGTTTCGGCGGCGGGCTCCCCAGTGGTAGACGCTAAGCCGCGACCGATTCGTCTTACAGGTTTTCTCGGTGAATGGTCGCCAGGGTTCGCCGGGACGTCGTTTCGCCCGGTGAATCGCACCCGAGATGCCGCCCGACCGCCCCGGAGAGCCCGAG
The DNA here is from genome assembly GCA_964578925.1 of uncultured Gemmatimonadota bacterium. Taxonomy (GTDB): domain Bacteria; phylum Gemmatimonadota; class Gemmatimonadetes; order Palauibacterales; family Palauibacteraceae; genus JARFPW01. The sequence goes on from CAZOEX010000007.1 coordinate 18,719, forward strand.
GAACGGGACGGAAGCCACCGGTCATACTTTGTCCCGCGGATGGCCCCGAATACCTTCCGGACGTATGAAGCGGATCCCCGAATTTCACTCCCGGACGTTCTGGCTGCTGCAGGCGGCGGGCTGGATCGCGTACGGCGTCAGCAGCTTCCTCGCTGTGCTTCCGGCGGCCGCTCCCGCGGACCGCGCCATGATCTTCCTGTTCAAGGCCGTGATCCGACCCCTCTCCGGCATCCTCGTCAGTTGCGGACTGCTCTTCGTCTTTCGCCACGTCGGTCGCGAGAGGGACGGCCGGGGACGCCTGCTCCCCGTCCTCGCGATGTCCATCGTCGCCGGCCTGTTCTGGTCGGTGGCCGCGAACGCCCTAGTGCATCCGCTCCGGCCGGCGGGAAGCCCGGTGGTCGACTGGGCGCATTACCTGGACTTCGCCCCGGACTACGTGTTCGTAATGCTGGCATGGAGTGCGTGCTACTTCTGGCTCCGGAACCGGCACGCCGCACGGGAGGGGGAGCGCGAGGCGCTCGAGGCACGAGCTCGGGCCCGCGAGGCACAGCTTCGCATGCTGGCCTACCAGCTTCATCCGCACTTTCTGTTCAACGTCCTCAGCTCGCTTCGGGGACTCGTACGCCGAAGCCCGGAGGCCGCCGGCCGGATGGTGACGGGCCTCGCCGCATATCTCCGCTACACTCTCGAGCGATCCCCGACCGGCTACACGACGCTCGAAGAGGAAGTGGCCGTGGTCCGCAGCTACCTGGATCTCGAACGCCATCGGCTGGAAGGCGGCCTGGAAGCCCGGTTCGACGTGGAAACGGGTGTCGAGCACGTCGAGATTCCGGCGTTCCTGCTTCTTCCTCTCGTGGAGAACGCCGTCAAGCATTCGACGCACTCGAGTCGCGGGCCGCTGCCGATCACGGTCCGTGCGAGCGCCGACGGCGGGCTCCTGCGCATCGAGGTACGGAACCCCGGGAGCCTCGCCCGGGCGCCTACGCGGGACCGGGATGGTCGGGGTGGGGATGCGGACGGAACGGGAACCGGTCTGGCCAACGTGCGCGGTCGCCTGGCCGCCTATTCGCCGGGGCGTGGCAGCCTCAGGATGACCCAGCGAGACGGTACGGTCTGCGTTACCCTGGAACTCGAACTGGCCGCCGGGAGAGCGGGAGGTGCCGATGAGTGATCACGCGTTTCGCGCCGTCGTCGTTGACGATGAGCCGGGCGCGCGTGAAGACTTGTGCGTCCTTCTGGCGGACCAGGAGGACGTCGAGGTGGTCGGCGAGGCATCGACGGTGACCGAGGCGCGGCGTCTGATCGCCCGGGAGCGGCCCGACCTGATGTTCCTCGACATCCGGCTCGATCGGGAGTCGGGCTTCGATCTGCTGGCCGCGGAGGCCCCCGAGTGCGACGTGGTGTTCGTCACGGCGCACGCGGAGCATGCGATTCGGGCCTTCGAGGTCAACGCGCTCGACTATCTACTCAAGCCGGTCGTCCCGTCGCGGCTCCGGGCGACGCTCGGCCGGCTGCGGGCCGGTGAGCCGGAGCCTCGCCGGTCCGATCGTCCGCTCGAGTACGAGGACTGGCTGTTCCTTTCCGTCGGACGCCGTCGTCGGTTCCTCAGAGTGAACACGATCAGCCATATCGTGGCGGCCGGCGATTACTCGATCGTCCATACGCTCGACGGAGAAGAAGTCCGCGTCGGGCGTTCCCTCCGGCGGTGGCAGGAGCGCCTTCCGAATTCGCACTTCCTGCGCGTCCATCGAAGCTCGATCGTCAATCTCGAGCGCGTGACGCGGGTCGAACCCTGGTCCAACTACACGTACCGCGTCTACCTGCGTGGCGTGGACGGGCCGCTTACGATGAGTCGTCACTACGCGCGCCGGGCTGAGCGGCTGCTCAAGTGAGCGGTGTGCGCGGACTACGCCACCCTCGATCAGGGGCTGCGATACTCGACCACGTCTTCCAGGGCCCAGCTCCGACCATCGGCGCGCGAGGCCTCGATGACCCGATCGAATCCGCCTCCGTCGACCCGACGATCGGTGACCCGGACCAGCTCTTCACTCCCCGGCCTCGGGGTCACGAAGCGCAGGTTGCCACCGGACAGCTCTCCCCGGAATCGGAGCACGGCGGGCCGCGAGCTCACGAGGAACTGATGCCACCGGCCGCTGTCGGGATCGTAGGCGCGCACCGTCAGGATGTGGGTCGGGTCTCTGCCGTCGCGATGGACCGCGCGCGTCTCCACCAGCGCGCAGCCGTCGGCCGCCAGCTCCATGCGCGCTTCCGACGTAACGGTCGGATCGACGCGCAGGGTGCCGTCGTCCTCCGGAACCTTGACGGTGCCCACCCATTCGCCGATCGCGTAGTCCGACGCGCGATGAGCCTCGCCCGGGCAGGCTTTCGCGGAAATCTCCGTCGCCGTTTCGGCACGAACCCCGGACTGCTGCGCCGCGGCGGCAACGAGCAGCACGAGCACCGCGGCGGCGGAGAGAAAGGCCAACGATGGGAATCGGCATCGCATCGACATGTGCACTCCTGTATGGATTCTCGTTCAATGCCGGGTCGTTTCGTTGGAGAGACTATCCCACGTCCGGGGACGGGTGGAAGGGTTTCTCGCCAGGCGGTGTCCGGGATCGCCGAAGCGTCGTCTACGTCGATGAGCCGCAGCGATTCGGCCTCCGTTCATCGCGCTCACGCAGCGGTTCGCCGAATCGGCGTTGCCGGCGGGGCGATTCTCGGGCAGCATGGAGTCTACGGAGCCGGGGGACTGTCTCTCTATCCAGCAGCTCCAGGAGGACGGATGAAACTCGACCCACTGAGGCGGACGTCGAGTTCCCTCCATGGCGCTCTCGTACTGGCGCTCGTCGCCTGCGGAGACGCCGGGGAGTCGGGGACCCGAGCGAGCGCCGCTGACGACCAGGTCGGCGAGCGGGCGACGGCCGGCGAGCCGGGTTTCCGCGCGGAAGTGACGGGCGCCGTCTCGGGCTCGATCGAAGGCCCGGGCGTGATCGAGTTCCTTCCGCCGGCGGAGGTCCCCTCCGGAACGCGACCCGGCTACTACTTCATCTCCGACATCGCGGGTGGCGGCCGAACGGCGAGCTCCCACAGCCTCGGCATCACCTTCTCGATTCCCGCCGATCGGCAGCCCGGTGTCCACCGGCTCGTCTCGGCGAGCCCGCTGGAGGGCGGACGGCACTTCGAGGTGCGGGTCGATCACCTGTTCGAAAACTCGGTCGTCTCCTACGAGCGCGACACCGAGGGCACGATCACGCTCACGTCCATGCCCGCTTCACCGGCCGAGATCGTGGGAGGCCGGGTGAGCGGCCACTTCCGCTTCTCGACGCGGAACGGCGAGGGCGCGAAGGTACAGGCCGAGGGCTCTTTCGAGTTCACTGGGCGCTGAGTTCGTTCTGCTGCCAGGTGCAGGTCAGCCTGAACCGCCATGATCACGAATCCGACTCACTCGACCGGTCGAACCCGCCCGATCGACGCGGCACCAGCGCTCCGGTACGGTCGCGATAGGCTCGGTACTTCTCTCCGAACCGCGAAAGCAACTCCTTTTCTTCTCGCCGTACACGCAACAGGAGGACGAGGAGAACGGCCACTCCACCCGCCAACACCAGCGCGTTGCGGGCGAGGAGCGCGAACCCCGGGATGGTGAGAAGCATCGAGGAGTACAGCGGATGCCGCACGCGTCGATAGGGTCCCGAAGTGACGAGTGTAGCGTCGGATCTGGGTGCGGCCGTCGGCGTCACGTTGAGACCCAGCTCGCGCAGTGCCCACAGCGCGAGCGCGATCCCGACGGCGGCCAGTGGAGCGCCGCTCCAGCGCAGCCCTGCGGCGACCGGAACCTGTGCCCACGCGACAGAGGCGGGGTATCCGATCCACGCGCAGAGAGTTCCGTAGTAGAGGAAGCCGGAGACGGCCAGCGCGCCGCGGATGAGCGAGCCGTCGGTCGATCGAGGAACCTTGCTGCCGACACGGTCCGCGCGGCGGCGTAGCCGTCCGCCGAATCCGAAGGCCACGAGAAGGAGCGACAGGACGACGATCCGGTACTCGAGTTCCTCCAGCACGCTGTTCCCTTCAGCGGTCGTCGGGTTCGACGACCACGATGATGAAACCGTGTGGACCCTGGTAGCCGACGAACGGCAGCCAGGGCTTCTCGAGCCGTGCCTGCCGGGAGAATCCGATGTCGTCGTTCGTCAGGTACGGGGCGTAGAACATGAGGTCGAACCTCTCCGCGATGCGGCGGCGCACCTCGGCGACGGGAACGCCCGCCAGGAACAGCTCTCCTGCCAGCTTCACCTTCGGCAGAATCTTGGCGGTCCCCTCGGCGTCGTAGCAAGTCGGCTTGCGGCTCCGGGGATGGTCCCGGTTGACCACGCAGGTGAAGCCGTTGCTCGACTCGCGTACGGAGACGAACCCGTCGGAAGTCAGTGCGAGGACGCCCGCACGTTCCCGGAGATGTTTCGGCGCGGCCGAGAGAGCGAGTCTCGTTTCCTCCTCGAGCGGGAGGAGCTCGATCGTCGTCCGGGGATCGTCGGCCGCTTGGCCGGAGAGGCCGGCGGGTGCCGCCGACGCTACGACGGCGGCGAGGCCGAAGACGGCCGGCACCGGTACCGCCGCCGCCCGACGTGGCCCCACGCCGCTCGAGGTCAGCTCGCCTCGTAGTCCAGCGATAGCGCCGGCTTCCATGAGGCTCCGCCGTCGTCGGACACCTCCCAGGCCTGGCGAACGAGGTCGGGTCCGAGCGGCTCGATCGTCACCCTGAGGTCGAATTCCTCGCCGTTCGGTCCGACGTCCGTTCCGGTCATCACCATCCTGGGGGAGCCCCCGTCCTGTTCCAGCGCTCCCGAAAGCGTGACGTATTCCCCGTTCTCGTCGATGTAGCTGCGATGCCAGGTGGCGGTGGCGAAATCGTAGAAGACGTAGCTTCGGCTCTGCATACCCTTCGGCGTCACGAAGTCTTCGACGATCAGGCAGTCGTTAACGCGCGTCGCGACCTCGCTGCTTCCCAGCTTCGGCCCCTCCGTCGCCGAGACCTCCCAGCTGCCGAGCCAGAAGTCCAGCTCGCGGAATCCGGGGATCACGGACGCCTGGCAGAACGGGAGAAACTGCCGGTCCGGCCGATCGATCGACGAGGTGGGCTCGTAGAGGAATTCCACGGTCGGACGGGGTGTGCCCTCGAACGACGCCTCGACCACCTGGCTCAACGTGCCGTCCGGGTTGGGCCGCCAGGTCACCCGGTTCTCGCGGAGGCCGACCGTGCCGGTCGCGAAATCGAAGGCGGGCGCGCTGGCCGTCATCACCATCGCATCTCCCTGGAGTCCGCCGGTAAATCGGATGTTCGTCGTGTTTCCGGTGACGAAGCTCTGGTGCCAGTCGCCCGTGGCGGGATCGAACACGCTCAGGCTTCGCGAGGGAAAGCCGTTGACCGCCACGACGTCCTCCATCACCACGCAGCCGTCCAGCTCGCTCGTGATCACGCTCGTACCGACCGGAGCCCCCGTATCGGCGTTCTCCAGCTCCCACGTCCCGAGCCAGAAATCGAAGCCCTCGTGACCCGGATCGGGACACGGGTCGGGTACGCTGCGCTTCAGCTTGCCGACACCGTAGACGGCGTGACCCAGGCCTTTCAGGGCCTCTCCGGTGGCGGCCGAAACCTCTGTGCCGCGGTCTTCAGACGAGCCCTCCGACGGCCCGACCACACCACGGTCCGGGGACCCGTCGCAGGCCACGGCACCCAGCGCCAACACCAATCCCAGCCGGCCGCATCGGCGGCTCAGCAGACCGATATTCCACTCCAGCCTCATCGTGATGCCCCTCGTCTCTTTTGATGCTCGCCGTCGTCTGACGGACAGCCCGTTCGTACGCTGCTCCGGGAACGAGGTTGAGGGGTGGGCTGGAGACCGACCAGAGCTGTTTCGGCGGACCGACGATGAAACCGGACGAATCGCGATTCGAGCCGAATCTACGGTATCCGGCGATGGCGAAGGAATTCAGGCTGGCGACCAGTCCGGATCGAATTCGGCCCGGTCGGGCCAGTTCCGTTTGCCGCTCCATTCCTCGATGCAAATCTCGTAGACGGCAGTGCGGCGAAGTTCGCGCTCCGTGATGGGCCGAAAGTCACGTCCCGGCTCGAGATTCGGAAAATATCTTCGCCGATTCGGTGAACTGCCGTCTCGGCCGGGCGAACGGTCGTCCCCGTGCGTAGAGGGACCGTCGAATATCGGCTAGGATGATAGGATGCACTCGAACATGAACGTTGCGGCGGAGTCCTCCCCCTCCCGGATGAAGACCGTGGGATGGATTGCCGTCGCATGGCTACCCCTGTTCCTGTTGTGGTGCCTGTTCATCCTCACGTATACGCCTTCGCGGCCGCTGGGCGGTGTGCTCCTCGGGGCCCTGAACAGCGTCGGCTGGGCCGGACTGCTGGGGATCGGCGCCTGGTGGCTGACCGGTCGGTTCCCATGGCCCGAAGCGCTGCGCCCGCGATTCTACCTTCTCCACCTGCTCGCGGGCGTCCTGTACGCAACCCTCTGGGTGATCGCCACGTACACGGTCGGTGCCCTCCTCGACGGACAGATCGACATCCTCCAACGGTTGCGCTCGTCCCGGGTGCTCGGCTGGCAGTTCATCCTCGGCCTCGTCCTGTACGGTCTCGTCGCCGGTATCTCGTACGCCGTCCGTACACGGCGCCGACTGCAGGAGCAGGAACGGCTGGCCGCCCGCGCCGAGGCCCTCGCCGTCGAGGCCAGATTGCGGGCGCTGCGCGCGAAGCTGCACCCGCATTTCCTGTTCAACTGCTTGCATTCGCTGTCGAGCCTGGTCGGCGAGAACCCGGCTGGGGCGGGGCGAGCCGTCGAGCGGCTCGGAGACCTCCTCCGCTACACCCTGGACGAGGACGATCGCGACACGGTGCCGCTGTCCGAGGAATGGGCGTT
>CAZOEX010000008.1:0-23995 GCA_964578925.1 uncultured Gemmatimonadota bacterium
CGTCATGAAGTCTCAGCATTTGCGCCGCGTGGGTCAGGTGTTGCCGAACCCATCCCTCGAACCGCCTCGCTTCCACGGCATTCAGCCCGGCATCCGACGAGTCGGCCTTCACGAGCAGTTCGACGAACTCACGGTCTCGGGCCAGCTGGCTGTTGATCTGCATCCAGTTCTGGCTGGAACTCTGGTATATCGCGATTCGGTTCGTCGCCGTATTCGTCCGGACCTCCAGCGCGACGAAGACGAGCCCGGCCACGACCCCGAGATTCGCCAGAAGAGTAAGCCACTTGTTGACGCGATCGAGTCGGTTCATGCCCGCTTCATGAGAATCCTCCAACAGCGGATTCACAGGATACGCATCCCTGGTAGGGGAACAGATACAAAGTTGTTCGCTCCGGCCGGTAGACGCGAGTTTCGAGGCCGATGATCGTTATCTTGGAACCGTGAATCACATCGATCGACGCGCCTTCCTGCGCCACGGCGGCCGTCTCGCCCTCGGTCTGGCGGCGTGGCCCGGCGCGCGGGGAACCCTGACGATGCGGAACAGGAGTCCGAGCATGGCCGGCTCCGCGAGCCCGTCGTCCGAACAGTCCATCACCCTCTTCCTGTGCGGCGACGTCATGACGGGCCGCGGGATCGACCAGGTGCTCTCGACCCCGAGCGGCCCGCGGCTCCACGAGCGCTGGGTCAAGGACGCCCGCGAGTACGTGAAGCTGGCGGAGGCCGAGAACGGGGAGATCGCGGCACCTGTCGACTGGCCCTACATCTGGGGTCATGCGCTAGACGTGCTCGATCGGGAGGCGCCCGACGTCCGAATCGTGAACCTCGAGACGAGCATCACGACGAGCGACGATCCCTGGCCCGGCAAGGGAATCCACTACCGGATGCACCCGGCGAACGTCCCGTGCCTCGACGCCGCGGGCATCGACTGCTGCGTCCTCGCCAACAACCACGTACTGGACTGGGGCCGAGCGGGCCTGCGGGAAACGCTGGGCGTGCTGCGGGAAGCGGGGATCTCTACGGCAGGAGCAGGCCGCGACCTCGCAGCGGCGTCCGAGCCGGCGATCCTCGCGCCGTCCGGCCTGCGCGACAGCCGGGTACTCGTCTTCGGCCTCGGAATCGCGACGAGCGGCATCCCGAGGGACTGGGCGGCGACCGACGATCGCTCCGGCGTTCGCTTCGCCGCGCGACCGGACGACGAGATCGTGCACCGTCTCGCCGCCGATGTCCAGCGCATCCGCCAGCCGGGAGACCTCGTGGTCGTCTCGATCCACTGGGGGCCGAACTGGGGCTACGACATTCCGGACGCGCACCGCGAGTTCGCCCACGCCCTGATCGACGGCGCGGGGGTCGACGCGATCCACGGACACTCCTCGCACCACCCGCTCGGCATCGAGATCTACCGCCATCGCCCCATCCTCTACGGCTGCGGCGACTTCCTGAACGACTACGAGGGAATCGGCGGCCGCGAAGAATACCGGGGAGATCTGTCGCTCATGTACTTCCCCAGCTTCGCGCCCGCTTCGCGACGGCTCAGGACGCTGCGTCTCGTGCCCTGCCGGATCGAGCGGTTCCAGCTCCGGCCGGCCTCGCAGGCGGAGACCGCGTGGCTGCGCAAGACGCTTGACCGCGAGAGCCGACCGCTCGGCGCGCAAGTCGTGGAAGTGGGGGACGGGGTGCTGGAGGTGCACGAGGCGGGCTGACATTCCGGTCGTTGAGGTATGGAGGGGATAGTGAAGAAGCTCGAGTACGACATTTCACCGGGATGTCTTGCCGCGATGCTCGCGGCCTCACTCCTGCTCGCCGCGGCGGCCGGGGCGCAGGAGGCACCGCCCGGCGCCCTCTCGGACGCCCGGTGTGGACTATCACCGTCACTCACGTATCTGGCGAACGAGGCCGTGCTGATCCGTGGAGAAGCGACCGTTCTGATCGACGGTCCCTTCACGACGGGCGTCCGGCCGTACCCGCGGATGACCGCGAGGTCTTTGCGGCGGGCACGAAGCGCCGAGCCTCCGTTCGACGAGGTCGATTGGGTTCTCATCAGCCACGCGCACGCCGATCACGTAGCTCCGGGTGCCCTGGTCGATCTACTGGACGCCAACCCCCGTGCCCGCCTTGCTTCTACGCCGTCGGTGATCGACCGGGTGCGTGCCGCTGCATTGCCCGATGAGGTGCATCTCGGCAGGCGGCTCGTGACCGTCGAACCTTCGGAGGGCGAATCGATGATCCTGCAGAACGAGGCCCCACGCATCGAGGCCTTCTCGCTTCACCACGGCCGGCATCGCGACGTCGAGAATCTCGGCTTCTTCGTCGACGTCGACGGCGTCCGGTTTCTGCACGTCGGTGACGCGGAGGTACGGTTGCCGGACATCGAGCCTCTAGCGCTCGACGAGCGCGATATCGATGTGGCGCTTCTGCCCTCCTGGTACGTAACGGGTGAAGATTTCCGTCCGGTCGTCGGAGCACTCGCCGCTAGACGTGTCTACCTAATGCACCTTCCGGTCCGGCTCGAGGCGGACCGTCATTTTCGGCGCTTCGGAGGCTGGGACGGCGTCATGCAGCTCGTCCCGGAGTTCGATACGCAAATCCGCCCGCTGCTGCGTCGCGATCGCGTGCTGTGTCCGCTCGGGCCCGGGGCCGCCGATGGCTCGTAGCGAAGATCGCCGTTCCGCGCCGCGCTAGCTGTCTCTCCAGCTCCTCCGGTACTGTCCCGGCGTGATCCCCAAATGAGTGCGCATCTGGCGGGTCATGTGGCTCTGGTCCGAGAAGCCGGTCGAGCGGGCAACGGTGGCGAGCGGCAGCTCGGACTCCCGCAGCGAGCGGGCCGCCTCGAGCAGGCGAAGACATCGCAGATAGTCGCCCACGGTCAACCCGGTGAAGCGCCGAAAGGTACGGGCCAGGTGCTCGGGCGTGACCCCGGCCTCCCGGGCCAACTCGCCGAGGCCCGGCCGCTCCGTGCCGGCAGCTCGCAGACGGTCGACGACGCGCCCGAGCCACGGTGGCGCCGTATCCGGCAGCGTCCTCGCGTCCCGATCCTGCTGGACCATCAGCATCGCTTCGTACGCGTCCGCCGCAATCGCCTTTCGACCGACCTCGCTTCCATCGGACATCCGCGCCGCGAGTCGCGCCGCGAGGTGCGGCTCGACTCTGGGCACGGTGCGGGGACCGTCCCCGAATATCGACACGGCCCCGTCGAACTCGCTACCGACGGGGATCTCGACGAGCAGGCAGCGTACTCTGCCGTCCACCGGTCGCTCCAGGTGCTCCGTCTCGGCCGGAAGGACGAGCGCCTGGCCCGGACGGGCCTCCACGCGGGAACCTCCCAGATGTAGCCTCAGAGCCCCCTCGCACACGAGGACGAGACCATGCCGGATGTGGGCATGGGCGCCGAGATCGTACCCGTCCTCCAGGCGGTAGTAGCCGACGTCGACGCCTTCCGCGGCGCGACGCACCAGAAGGCCGCAGTCCGGATCGCAGATGGGACGCGAATCATCGCGGTCGTTGGTCCAGGGCGAGTCGGCGCTCACCGGCGCACCGGCGCTCACCGCACCTCCCCCGCGGCCGACTGGCCGCCGTCGAACACGCGATGCACGAAGGCGATTTGATCTGCGTAGCTCTCGAGCGTGGACGGCTCGTCACGACCGTAGGCGTGTTCGGCCCCCCAGGCCACGCGCAGCAGAATCGGGGCCTCGCACGCCTGGGCATGGCGGAGCGCGGCGACGAACTTGTAGGCGTGGAAGGCAGGCGTCGTCTCGTCGTTCTCGCCGGGCGTTACGAGCGTCGCCGGATAACAGGTTCCCGGCTCGACGTTGTGGACCGGGGAGTAGTCCAGCAGGGCCCGAAATTCCGCTTCGTCCTCGACGGTCCCCAGCTGTGAGCTCCAGCGAGATCCGACGGTGAACTCGTGATACCGGAGGACGTCGAGGAGCGGGAAACCGAAAAGCGCCGCGTCGAACAGATCCGGCCGCTGCACGACAGCCGCTCCTACTACAGAGGCGCCCGCGCTGTTCGTCTCGGCTACGAGGGAGCCCGCACCTGCCATCCGTTGCTCGACCAACCATTCGGAAGCGGCGATGAAGTCGTCGATCGCGTTCTGGCGGTTGGTGCGGAGTCCGGCTTCCGCCCATTCCTGGCCGAACTCGCCGCCCCCACGCAGTGCGGGCAGCGCGAATACCCCGCCGCTTCGGAACCACTCGGCCAGATGGACGCGAAACCACGGCGATACCGACCATCCGCCGAACGCATATCCGTAGAGCATCACGGGATTCGAAGGGCCGGGGGTCACGTCCCGGTGATGCGCGACGAACATGGGGATACTGTCGCCCGCCGGGCCGGAGTAGAACACGCGGCGCGTCACGACGTCGGTCGGATCGTAGGGAAGCTCCGGCTCGAGTACAGGCTCCGCCCGGCCCGTCCGCAGGTCGTGACGAAACACGGTGCCCGGGTTCACGAAGCCGCTGAGGACGTAGAAGAACTCGGGCTCTCCCTGGCGCCCCGTCACCCCGAACCAGACGGAGCCGACGCGGGGTAGCTCGAGAAGATCGTAGTCCTCCTCGCCCGGCGTGAACACGCGCAACTCGAGCAGGCCCCCCTGCCGGTAGCCGCCGACCAGTACGTCACCGACCGCCCGGACCCCGACCCATGAGTCGATCGCGTCCCCCTGCTCCGGTACGACGATTGTCCATCTCTCCGGATCGGGGTCGTCGATCGGTACGCCGACCACCCGTCCGTTCGGTGCCTCCCGGGTCGTATGGAACCAGAGTTCGTCCTTCCGGCTGCCGACGAGGGTGAACGTCCTACCGGGATTCTCGGTGAGCAGCCGTGGCGGAGCCGAAGGCTCGGAAGCGCTGAAAACGTGCACCGACTCCACGCTTCGACCATCGCGCAAGGTGGCGACGACCCAGCGGCCGTCGTCCGTCCGTCGGTGGCTGATCGTCTGCCCCGGCTCTCCGCGAAGGAGCACCCGGTCCTCGCTCTGTCCGGTGCCCAGCGCGTGGTAGGCGAGCCTCGCTCCGGTCAGGCGGGCCTGGCGCGGATCTTCGCTCGCGTGAGGAGCGAATCCGTCGTACCAGACCCCGGAGCCGTCGGGGTTCCACGACACGTTGGACACTCGTCGGCCGAGCAGCCCCTCGAGCCGGTCCGGGAGATCGCGACCGCTGGAGACGTTCCGTACGCGGATCTCCATCCGGCGCGAGGCGGGATCCGAGACCCCGAACGCGAGCAGCCGCCCATCGGGACTCGGCCAGAGGGAGCGATCGACCACACCGCCGAGTCCCTCTTCGTCCGGGTCGACGAGAAGCCTGTCCCGGCCCCCGAGCTCCTCCCGCGTGACGACCGCGACACGGGTGAACGTCGCGTTGGCGCGCAGGAAGAAGTAGCGACCACCGCGACGCACGGGGGCCAGATAGCGTTGATGGTCCGCCACGGCCGCGATCCGGTCTCGAATCTCGTCCCGGTCGGGATGCTCTGCGATGTAGGCGCGCGCGTGAGCGTCGAGCCGGCGTGCCCACGTATGGACCGCTGAATCGTCGAGATCCTCCATCCAGCGATACGGGTCCGCGACGTCCACTCCGTGATACGTGTCGACGTGATCGGACCGCGGGGCCGAGGGCGGTTGGTCGGGCGATTGTCGTGACGCGTCTGTCCGCGTTTCCTGAGCCGACACCATGCGGGGTACCAGCACCATGGCAATCCCGACGAGCAGCACGGTCGTCACGAGTCTCACGTGCCCCATCCCGTACGTCGCATTCCACCGTCGTCCACCCATCCGCGTCTCATGCATCGGCATCGCCTCCCTGCACCCGGACCGCACGGAGTATCGTACGGTCGGCTCTGCTGCCTCCGTCACTTCACGTCGCAACCCCTCCGGACTTCAAAGATGGAGCGCTCCGGGGGTCTCGGTATAGAACGAGATTGATGTCGTCCGGGGACTCGATGTTCTCACTCCGTCGGAGCGCCGGAATCGGCAGGTCGTCCGATTACGTAGATGTCGGACGCCTCGTAAAACGGCTCGTCGGCGAACCACCGCGAACACCAGCCGGCGTCCGGCATGACCCTCCGAAGGGCGATCTGCGTTCGAAGTTCTCCGGCGCCTCCGCCGTCGCGCTCCGGTTCCACGCGAATAGTAGTCGGGTGCCGTCGGCGGTGGACATGTACGCGATCCATCGACCGTCGGGCGAGTAGGCCGGATAGGCGTTCGTCACCCGATTGACCAGTTTTGGTTCGGCGCCCTTCGCTACGGCACCATCGGCATGCGACGCCAAACCATTGGGGGATGGCTCCACGCAGGCAGCCGCGAAGACGACGAAAGCGAAAGTCGGAAGGAGGACGCGATCCGCGCGGGCGAAGAACGATCGCATGGGTTCAATTCCCATTTTCGAGTGCGGTCCCGGCCATCGCTACCGTTGGGCGGCGAGAGTGTTCCGGGCCCGGCAGGCGGTGTGGCTACCTCACAGAGGCGGTCAGCTCCGGACCGCGTCCAGGCTCACGACCGGCTCGTCACCCACGACCTCCGCGCTGTGGGGCGTGCCCCGCGGGACGGCCAGGCAGTCGCCGGTCTCGAGCACGACCGACTCGCCTCCCATCTGCAGCCGAAAACGTCCCGAGATGACCGCGTCGATCTTGTCGATGTCGTGCGTGTGCTCCGGGAACTTCGTCCCGGGCGCATACTCGTAGCGCGACACCCGGTAGCCGCGCTCTTCCAGGCGGCGTCTCAGCTCGTCCTCGCTCGGCGGACCGTCGCGCTCGGCGTTCCAGCGCTCCAGGTGGTCCGTCGGCCGAGGCGTATCTTGCGCCATTTGCTCCTCCCGTCATTTCAGAACGAATGCGCGGACCCTCGGAATCCGCTCCGCGCCCGGCGACCTTGCGCGGACGAGACCCATCGGCGCGCTTGCCCGCCGCGTCCTCTTCCAGCCACGTTCAACATGATTATGGCTGAAATCGACGTGACACACGAAACGGACGATGAGTACTCCGTCGAGGTGCGGGAAGCCGGGAGCACGAGCCGACACCGCGTCACCGTGCCCACCGCGGACCTCGAGCGCTACGGAGGCGGCGCGAACGCCGAGGAGCTGCTCGAGGAGTCCTTCCGCTTCCTGCTGGAGCGGGAGCCGAAGGAGTCGATCCTCTCGCGCTTCGAGATCTCCGTGATCGAGCGCTACTTCCCCGAATACCCGGACGTGATCGGCCGACGACTCGGCGCCTGACCTCCATTCGTCTCCTTTCGAAGAGGAGGTCGCCGACGAGTACGGCGGCGGCTCCTGGTGCTCGGCGGTTCGGCGCACGCACAGAACATCTTCGACACGCCCGAAGGTCCGCGGCTCATGGAGGAAATCGTGGCGTTTCTCCGTTGGGGCTCGGAGCTTACCTGACAGGCCGTGGACGTCGACGCGTCTCTAGCGGCCCAGGCGGAGCCTCAGCCACCCGCGGGTGGTGCGTGAGCCTTCGCCCATGCCATCCCCTCCTCGAGCGTCGTCGGGCCGTCGTGACCCGCGCAACTCACCTTCGGGTTGAAGGGGAACGTCACCCCGAGCGGATTCTCCTCGTGGATCCAGAGGTGGAGCTCGTAGTGCGGCTCGAACATGTGGGCCTCGTCGACGTCCGGCGTGGCCGGGTTGTCGATCAGGCTCCAGTACTCGTGCCCGTGGAACTCGGGTGGTTCCGTGTTCCCCGCCTCCTGCCAGGCCTCGGCGAACACGATGTTCTCGACGGCACCCAGTCGCAGATTGCCCTCTTCGTCCGGGAAGTAGACGAGTACACTCGGGTTGCTGAAGTCCGTATGGGTGCCGGTACCGTCGACCCGTGGCGCGTTCGCCGTCAGGCCGAGGAGGTCGGGGCGGAAGAAGTGGATCCCCATCCCACCGAGCTGTGGCGGATAGCCTTCGACCGGCGCGGTGACGCAGAGATTCATGGGATCGCGGATGTAGCCCTCGGCCAGGGCCACCTCGACATCCTCGAACCGCTCGGTCGCCTCGCGCACGGCCGGGATCGCCTGATCGAGCACGGCCGCGCGGTCGGCCAGCTCCGCCGCCGTCGGAACGGCCGGCTCGGCTGCTCCCTGCGATCGGAGCTCTCCGGGAGTCAGCACCAGGAGAGCGATCGTGGCCGAAAGGACGGCCAGGCGGGCATTGGGATTCGTGCTGACGCGGCGTCGGAAAAAACTCATCGTGTGACTCCTCCAGTTGGTCGGTCCAAGAGCCGGAGCACGGCGGTCCGGCCGACGGAGGGTTACTGATCGCGGCGCACGGACAACAATATGGGCGGTCGATCGCCGCATCATCAAATGCGCCGCATCCTCGTCACCAGGAGGAGGTAGTCCGCCGAGCCGTCCCTCCATATTCTGCGAGGGATTCTCCAGGCCCACCGGCCTCCGGCGAAAGGATGGAGGAGGTGAACAGGGACCACGGGGTGAGGCTGAACGTCCTGCACGCCGCGGCTTTCCTGTCGGGCCCGGGGCTGCTGTACGTCTTGCGGGTGGCTTTCGGCTGAGGGCGATTCAGCTCCCCCACACCGTCGGGATCAGGTGGTTGATGCCGTGGGCCTCGTCGGCGGTTAGAACACGTCGTACGTCGCGACCATCACTCCGCGCTCGACGGGCGCGGTCGTCCCGTCCCACACCGCCGTGAGATGGACGCGGCCCGTCGACCCGCCGTGCACGAGCGTGAACGGCGACCAGGCCGGGAAGAAGAACTCCTCGTCCGTCTCGAGCATCGCGGCGACCTCGCCGCGAGCCCTGTCGTACACGAAGAGAGCGGGCCATTTCTGGTAGTCGTCGCTGATTCGACAGGCCGCGTAGACGTACGGCCGGACCCGATCGACGAGCACGGCCTGGCAGCTCGTAGCCTCGGGAAGGCAGACCTCGACGAGCAACTCGCCCGATGCGGGATCCCATGCGTCGAGTGACCACGTCTCGGCCTCGCCGACCACCCAGAGCGTGTCGCCCATCGCGAAGTCGGCGCCCCGAACCCACTCCGCATAGCGCGATGTCGTGAACGAGCCGTTCCCTTCCGCGTCGAGAACTGGCCAGGCCGGCAGCTCCGGAGTGGGCGTCCCGAACAGAGAACACAATTGACCGTCGTGCATGGCTCGCACCGTCGCCCATTCCGCGTTCCCGGACCGAACGATCGTGGCGCAGCTCGCGCTCGCATGGTAGGGGATCGTGGCATACCCGGAGACGGGCGTCGTGCCGTTGAGCGTGAGCGCCCCCGGTCCTTCGAAGCCGTCGGCGCCACTTCCCGACAGGACCAGGCAGTCCCCCGAAGCGAGCTCGGCCACCGCATAGCCGCCGGACAAGCCGTCCGGCAGACAGGCGAGCGGCGTGGCCGGCGTCGAGGGGGGCACGAAATCCCGCACGGACGGCTGAGTGGGGGTCTCGATTGACGACACGTCTACGATCCAGCGCCCGTTCGCTCCATATCCGGGCGCTACGAGACCGGGGAGGCTTTCAGGGTCGCTCGGCCCCTCGAGACCATCCACCCAACGCACGGTCGGCGACGGGTTGTCGAGGACGGCCATGGCCATTCCCGACCTGAACCCTACGTCCGGCCTGTACCGGCTGAAGTGACCCAGCAGACGGCCCGGCCCGACGGCGACGCCATGCTTGAAGAAGGGATATTCGTCGAGCGCCGGGGGGTAATCGCACGGCTGGTTACACTGGAGGACCCGTACCGGATAGGCGTTGCCGACCAACTCCACCGAGCCCGCCGACCGCCGGACGGTGTCGATCGCGATTTCGACGGACGCGGTGCCGCTCCTGGCGGGATTCGGCAGGCGCATCGACCACTCCTCCGGGCCGGATCGCCAGCTCTCGACCGTGTCGCCGTCCACGAGGACCGCGACGCCCTCTTCGGGGTCGGCGAAGCCGGCCGAAGACGCCGTCACGACGCCGCCGGCCCACTGGGTCGTGGGCGCGATCGTGATCTCGGCCGTGCCCGGCTCGGGCTCCGGTTCCACGGCGTCCGCGCAGCCGAACGACAGGACTGCGAAGGCCAGGAGGATGCCGGCGGTGCGAGGGGGAGCCGCTTCGCCCACGCCCCCGTGGAGGGGGGACCCTGACCCCCTCGATCGACGCATGTCGTCTCCTTCCTCACCCGGCCACGTGATTCGTCCCTTCAAGATCTTGGCCCCCGGTGGCTCGCGCAAAAAACCTCACGGGAGGAAAGTCGTGCGCGGCCGGACGCGCTCAAGTGCCGGAGCGCCGGAGCGCCGTGATCAGGTGCCGGTCCTCGTCCACCTGTACGGTCTCGGGTCCGCGGAAGCCGGCGCTCTCGAGCCAGTTCCCGATCTCGTCCTCTGAATACGTGTTCCCGCCGTCGGTCCTCAGCAGCATGACCATCGCGAACCGCACGGCGCGCGAGCTGCGGCCGCGGAAGAAGTCCGCGATTCCGACCACGCCTTCCGGTATGGTGACTCCGGCCGCTTTCTCGAGCAGCGCCAGATTCTTCCCGGGCGAGTAGATGTGGACGATGTTGCTCATCAGAACCACGTCGAAAGGGCCGTCGGGAAGGGGATCCTCGATGAAGTCTCCGCCGACGAGTTCGAGCCCTTCGACCTCGGACAGCCCATAGGCGTCGGCCACGAATTCGATGGTCTCGGGCCGATCGAAGAGCGTGACCCGCAGACCCCGTTCGGCGAAGACGCGCGCCATGTGACCGGGCCCGCCGCCCAGGTCGAGGACCCGGCGGGCATCGGGCGCCCGCTCCAGGCAGGCTTCGACGATGCGCCGGACACGGGCGGCGGGCGATGCCGCCATGCCGGCCATGAACTTCTTCAGATCCTCGCGCTCGGCCTCCTCGCGTTCCCCGTCGTCCTCCGGCTCCGAACGCTCGACCGGTTCGCCCGAGCGCAGCACCTCCGGCAGCCGGGTGAAGGCCCGCAGTCCGTCGAGCCAGAGCGGGAGTCCGCCGCCCTCGAAGTCTGGACTGTCGGGATCCGCCAGGTATCGGCGGGACTCGTCGGTGAGTGCGAACCGCGAGCCCCCCGTCCCCGAGACCTCGTCTCCGCCCCCGACACGCTTCAGCGCGTCCGCCTCCGCGAGCACGGGCAGAAGGATACGTGCGGCGCGCTCGTCCAGGCCGATTCGCGGCGCCAGCTCGGCCGGCGTGGCCGGACCATCGCGCAGCGCTTCGAAGACGCCGACCTCGCAGGCGGCCGCCACGGTCGCGGTCGTCTCGGCCAGGTCGCGCAGCTCGGTCAGCTCGTGGCCGGCTACTCGCATGCGATCGCCTCCCGTACCGTGTTGCAGTGAATCTCGATCGTGTCGTCGGTGTCGAGAGCGTAGCCGCCGGCGAGGGTGACGGCCACGGCCACGTCGCGGCGGCGGCAGGCGCGCAACACGAGGCGATCTCGCTTGCGCAGACCCTCGACGGTCAGGCCGAGGCCGCCGAGCTGATCTTCTCCATACGGGTCGGCACCCGCCAGGTAGAAGACGAGGTCGAATGCGTGTCCGTCGAGAACGCGGGACAGATGCCGGTCCAGGATCGCCAGGTAGTCCTCGTCGGAGATGCCGTCTCGGAGCCCTACGTCGAGGTCGCCGGACGGCTTGACGGCCGGATAGTTGTTCTCCTGGTGCATCGAGAAGGTGAAGACCGACGGGTCGCCGGCGAAGATCGCCGCGGTGCCGTTGCCGTGGTGCACATCGACGTCGATGACCGCGACCTTCTCCACACCGCCCTCGTCGAGCAGGGCCCGGGCGGCCACCGCGATGTCGTTGAGCAGACAGAAGCCCTCGCCGTGATCCGCGAAGGCGTGATGAAAGCCGCCGCCGAGATGGACGCACACCCTGTCGGTCAGGGCCCGTCGTCCGCACTCGATCGTGCCGCCGCAGCACAGGACCATGGCCGTGCGCAGCTCGGGCGAAAAGGGGACTTCGCGGAGCAGATCCTCGGCCTGCGTGAAGTCTCCGTCCCGGATCTTCCGCAGGTATTCCCGCGTGTGCACCCGCGCCAGATCGAGGCGACGGGCGCGCGGAGGCGGAACTACGTCATCCTCGCTCACGACGCCCTCGTCGAGCAGCCGCCCTTTCACGAGCCGGTACTTCAGGGTGGGGAAGACGTGCGGACCGATGTCGACTTCGTAGTCGGGCGACCAGATGACGTGCACCGTGCTCCTTCGAGTGTGGGTCCGACAGACCGTTCGAACGTCGGGACCAAGGTAACGAAACCCACGCCCCGGTCATGCATCGCCTCGTCCGCGTAGGGCCGCCCGTCGATACGTCGGGGAAATACAGGGCGGTGCCATCCGCCACGTAGGCGACTCCGAACCCTCCCGTGACAAGACGCGAGGCCGGGGCGCCGTGCCGGGCATGCAACCCTTCGTGCCTCCAGCGTCACTCACGGACAGACAAGCGTTCCACCTTCCCGTTCCGGAGGCCACGATGTCGCGATCCCTGCCCATCTCCGTTCTCATGCTGCTACTTCTGCTCGGCACTTCGTTCGACCAGGTCCGACCTGCATCCGCCCAGGTGTTCGACAGCGGCGACAGCGGTACTCGGAATCTTCTTCCGCGCGCGCAGGAGATCCAGCTCGCGCGGAGCGCTGCACCCCGGGCAGTCTCGGACTCCGCATCCGTGTATGTGCTGACCGCGGAGGGCTACGAGCTCGCCGTCGAGGGATCGAACGGCGCCGCGTGTTACGTTTCCCGGGACTGGATGGTCTCGATCGAGCCACACTGCTTCGATCGGGAGGGCGCCGCGACGATCATGAGAATTCACATGCGCAAGGTGGAGCTGCTGGACGAAGGGGTTTCGCTGGAAGAGGCGGGCGACATCGTGGCGACCGAGTTGCTCGAGGGCGAACTCCGTCTCCCGAGCCGTCCCGTGATGTCCTGGATGATGTCGTCGGCCCAGGAGCTGGTGAGCCCCGCCGGGCGGGCGGTCGGGGCCTGGAAGCCCCACGTGATGATCTACTCCCCGTACCTGTCGGGGGAGGAGCTGGCGCTCGACTTTCCTCCGACCTCGAACTCGACCACGATGCTTTCGGGCGGGGACACGCCCCTTTCGACCCTCATCGTGGTCGTTCCCGACTTCGTCGATCCCGCGCCGATGGTCGATGGCCCGTGAAGGAGGTGGAGGACGACCGAGCCCTGGTCGAGGCCGTGGCGCGGCGGGGCGATCCGGCGGCGTTCAGCATCCTGTACGAGCGGCACACTCCGGGAATGTACGGCCTCGCACTCCGCCTCACGGCGGGCTCGGAGCCGGACGCCGAGGACCTCGTCCACGATGCGTGGATCAGGGTGGTCGAGCGACTGGACGCGTTCGAGTGGCGCTCGGCGTTCCGTTCGTGGCTGTGCGGCTTCGTCGTGCACCGATGGCGGGAGATGCGGCGAAGTCGTAGCCGGCGACCGACCCGAGAGCTCGGCGAAGCGCCGGGGAGGGTGCCCGGGTTCGACGCTGGGCTCGAGCACGCCGCGGATCGGTTGGACCTCGAGCGTGCCCTGCGGGGACTGGCCGACGGGTATCGCGAGGTGCTCGTTCTGCACGACCTCGAAGGATTCACGCACGGGGAGATCGCTTCGCTTCTCGGCATCGAGGAAGGCACGTCGAAGAGTCAGCTCTCCCGTGCCCGCCGCGCCCTCAGACAAACGCTGAACGAACCCGGAGGTACACCGTGATCCCATCCGACGAGTCGTCCGCCGACTCCCTCACCGACCGTCTGGATCGGGAGGTCGATCCGCCCCCGCGATTGAAGCGGAGGGTGGACCGCACCCTGCGCGCCCGGGGCCTGTTGGCGTCCGGACGGCCTTCATGGCAGCGGACGATGCTTGCCACCGCGGCGGCCCTCGGTCTCCTGTTGAGTGGCTTTGCGCTGGGAAGCCTGGCGACCGGTGGCGAACCGGAGCCCGGTGGGCCGGAAACGCTCGAGGTGGCCGGGGCCGACGAGCCCGGGTTCCTCCTGCTGCTCTACGAGGATGCTGACTTCCAGCCAGCCATCCAGGAAGCCGCTCTCGTCGCTGAATACGGCAAATGGGCCGCCGAAGTCGCGGGCGACGGCGTGACGATCACGGGACAGAAGCTGGGGGAGACGAGCCTTCTCCTCGAGTCGCCGCATGGCGATGCGCTGTCCGTGCAGGATCGGGAGTCCGGTTCACCGATCGGCCGGCTCGGCGGGTACTTCGTGCTCTCGACGGACGATCGGGCCCAGGCCCTGGAGATCGCGCGGAGCTGCCCGCATCTGCGGCACGGCGGGCGCATCCTCGTCCGCCCGATCGTCCCCACCTGACCGCCACCAAGGGCCACCCGATGATCCGGCGATCCGTGCTTTCATCATCCCTTCTCCCGCCGGTAGATCCCCTCGAAAGCGGTCCGCCAGCTCTCGCCGCCGTCGCTCGAAACCTCCCAGAGCTGACGGACGGCACCGTCCTCGCGAATCCAAGAGATGCGGTCGACGACCGTCCCGCGGTCCGTCTCGCGGGCCTCGGTCGCCGTGAGAACCATCACACCGTCCTCGATGCCCCCCGCCAGGCGCAGGATCAGACCGCCACCCCCGATCCAGAGCTGCTCCCAGCGCTCGCGCGCGGGATCGTAGTGGTTGAGGCTCATGCCGGCCGGGCCCTCGGCGGACTCCCAGCGTTCGAGGAGCGCGCATCCCTCCGATACGATCGAGATCGTGTTCGTTCCGATCCGCTCGCCCTCGGGATGGTAGACCGCCCACGTGCCGAGCCAGTAGTCGAAAGCGCGGAAGGGGCCCTCCGCGCAGGGACCGGAGGCGTCGACGGCGACCGTCCCTGGTTCGTCTGCCGCCATCTGTGCCTCTGCTTCCTGGGCGACCAGTGGTTCCGGCAGCGCGCCGTACGAGCTACCGAGCAGAAGGGTGATCAGGAGAAACGGACTCCGGCTGCTCCGGATGCCCGTCCTCCCGATCGCTCGAGTTGCGAGCGCAGCAATGCTCACGTCAGTTCGCCATGTACGCGAGTGTCGCCGTCTCCTTCCAGGTCGTGCCGCCGTCCTCGGACACCTCCCACGTTTGCAGGACGTCGGAACCTTCGGGCGTCCAGGTCACGCGCGTTTCGACGTCACCTGAGCCCGTGCCTTCGGTTCCCTGCAGAACGAGACTCTCCCCCTCGAAGCCGCCGCGCAGCCGCAGGCGCTCGCCCTCGCTGTCCACGTAGACGCGGAACCACTCCTCGACCCAACCGTCGTAGTACGTGAACGCCGTGGCCCGCAATCCTCCGTCTGTCTCGAACTGCTCGACGAACACGCAGTCGCTCAGATCGGTTTCGATGGTCGCGCTGCCGACATCGGGGCCGGGACGAGCCGAGACCTCGTACGTGCCCACGAGGAAGTCCGCGTCACGCGTCGCGCCCCACGCTTCGCCGGCCTGGCAGTGCGGCGTAATCGTCTCCTCGACGGGCCGACGCTCGCCCCGCTTGTACACGCCCGTGAAGGAGGAATTGATGTCGAGTTCCGGCACCTCGAACTGGCCCGTTTGAATGACGTTTCCCTGGGCATCCTCCGTCCAGGTCCAGGTGTCGATGAAAGTGAAACCGATCACTGGATGCCGGACGCCGGTGAGCACCATCTCCCCACCCTCGAGACCCCCGGACGTGCGCAACCGGGCCGAGGCGCCTGTACCCTGCGAAGCCCAGTCCTGGTGCCACATGCCCGTCTCCGCGTCGAAGGTATTCAGGCTACGGCCCCGCGTTCCGGCGGAGGAGATCCAGTGCTCCTGGACGAGGCAGCCGTCCAGCTCCGAGGTCACGGCATTCGTGCCGAAGAAGACGTCGTTCGTGCCGAACACGTTCCACTCCCCGACCCAGAAGTCGAACTCCCTGTACCGTGGCCCGGAACAGGCGGTACCGGGAAAGGCGCGCGTGAGCTGTGCCGCGGATTGCAGCGGCAGATCCCAGCCGGCCGTCGTCGAGGCCTGTGCGCCGGCCGTCGCCATGTTCGTCTCGGGCTCCACGATCGAATCCGAGTCGCCCGAGCAGGCCGCCAGGACGAAGAGTGAGATGAGCACTGGCCAAAAGAGAGATCGCTTCTTCATCGCCGTACCTCCAGTCCCGAGTTCTCGTCGCGGGGAACCGGGGCGCCCCCGCATCGAGGAGGAGGCTAGCGGACTCGTCGGCGCGGCGCGGCGCGGATGCGGCGAGCTCCACGCGCCGCGCGATGAAGGGCGAACTTCCTGCGGTGAGGCGCGGACGCTTCCGCCAGTGGCGGGACTCCGGAGGTCACGGCGGGATCAGAGATCCACGCCCAGCGCCTGCTGCAGACGCTCCTGCCCACGACGACTGATGTTGCGGCGTGTTTCGTCTGCCAGCACCGCGGTGTAGCGACCGCGACCGCGGGCGTGGACTTCCCGGACGAAGTCGGCTCGCACGATTGTCGATCGGTGGATGCGAACGAAGCAGTGCTCGGCGAGCCGATCGAGCCGATGCTGCATGTTGCGCATCGTTTCGCGCAGCAGATGCTCGCCGTCCGACGTGTGAAGGCGGACGTAGTCGCCCTCGGCCGCGACCCAGCGGATCGAATCGGGGGAAACGAGTCGGATGCGCTCACCGTAGCGAATGGCGAAGTGACCGGGGGGGACCGGGTCTCCGACATCCTCTCGAACCGTGGTGGTCTCCGGTCCCTCGTTATCCGCCTTCGTGAGGGATCCCGGCCCGAGGACGTCCGCGATCCTGCGCGTCTTCTCCTGCGCGCGGATCCTGTCGACGTGACGGCGCACCCGCTCGAGCGACCGCTCGAACGCCTCGTCCGAGAAGGGCTTCAGCAGGTAGTCGACGGCCTCGACGTCGAAGGCCTCGAGCGCATGATCCTCGAATGCCGTCACCAGCACCACGAGCGGCGGCTCGTCGAGGGACGCGTCGCGCAGGGCGTCGATGCCCGTGCCCTTCGGCATGCGCACGTCGAGAAACACGACATCCGGCGCGAGCCGCTCGAGCGCGGGAGCGATCTCGTCCGCCGCACCGCACTCTCCGACGATTTCGAAGTCCTCCTGCGGTGAAAGCAGGAGGCGGAGCCCGCGTCGGGCCGCGGGCTCGTCGTCAACCAGCAGCGCGCGGATCGGCGTCCGTCGAGATAGCTGATTCATCGATCTCCAGGGGTAGAATGATGCGAGCCACCGTACCACCGCCGATTCGCGGCTCGAGGCTGAGCGAGGCGCCCTCTCCGTACTGCGCCTCCAGGCGCCGTCGTACGTTCTCGAGGCCGATTCCCGGCTCCGTCTCGGGATCCAGGCCCACGCCCGTGTCCTCGACGCGCAGGTCGACGGTCCCGTCCATCCGCCGCGCGTGAATGACGATCTCACCGCCCTCCGCCTGCTCCGCGATACCGTGCCGCACGGCGTTCTCGACCAGGGGCTGCAGGAGCATCGTCGGCACGCGAGCGTCCAGGAGCTCTTCGTCGACCTCCCAGCGCGTGCGCAGGCGATCTTCGAGTCGATACTGCTCGATGCGGAGATAGTCCTCGATGAATCGTAACTCGCGGCCCAGCGTCGTCTCGGGCCGAGCGGTCGCCTCCATGCTGCGCCTGAGGACGCCGCTGAGATGAGCCATCATCCGCACCGCCGCGTCGTTGCGCGCCTGGCGCACCGCCATCGAGATCGTGTTGAGCGTGTTGAACAGGAAGTGAGGCTGAATCTGGGCCTGCAGCGCGTGCACCTGGGTTCGGGCCAGCTCGGCCTCGAGTGTCGCCGCCCTCACGTCTCGTTCGCGGGCGCGCCGCCCGTGCTCGATGGCCGTCACCGCGGTGACGATCAGCGAATAGATGAGCATCTGGATCGGCAGCCAGCGCCCGATCAGGGTCAGATAACGATCGCCGTAGGACGGAAGGTCGCGACCCATGAACAGTTCGTTGTACCCGCTGGCCGCCACGAGGAACAGCCCGAGTTCGACCGCGCTGACCACGGCGCCGAGCAGGACGTGGACAGCGACGGACCGGGGCCAGTTTCCGGCGGTGACCGGGAGGCGGCGCGCCAGCCAGACTACCAGCGGTGTGAGCGCGGCCCAGATGTACCAGTCGAGCCAGCCCGTTCCGGCTTCGGCCCACGAGATCGTACTCCCGGCACCGCTGATCGCGACCTTCAGCAGCACGGTCGAGAAGAAGCCGATCACGGTGGCCAGGCCCAGGGCGATGCCGAACAGCCGCCAGCCGGTCATCCGGGAAGTGGATGTCCGACTCCGTACCGCGGGAGCGACGGCCTCAGGCGCATTCATGCCCCGATGTTAAGTCACGCTGTAGCGTCATGGCAGGCCGAAGCGATGAAACGGTGCTCCGACGCGACGAAACGTGCACGGAAAGCGGACGAACAGCAGGCGACCGAGTGCGGCTCGACCTCGAGCGTACTCGAAGGGCTCACATTGCTTGCGACACGGTATACGGTAGTGGTCGCAGGAAGCGATCCTGAAACACGGGAGACCCGTTGCCGCAGTATACGCTACACGTGAACGACCGCCGGAGGCCGGTCGAGGCACCCGCTGACATGCCGCTCCTCTGGGTGCTTCGCGACCTGCTGGGCCTTACCGGTACGCGCTACGGATGCGGTGGCGGCTACTGTGGCGCCTGCACCGTGCATCTGGACGGCCGGGTCGTCCGCGCCTGCCAGACCCCGGTATCGATGGTGGGCGAACAGAATGTCACGACGATCGAAGGGCTGTCGCCCGCCGGTGACCATCCCGTGCAACGGGCATGGCGCGCCGAGTCGGTGCCGCAGTGCGGCTACTGCCAGGCCGGCCAGATCATGTCGGCCGCGGGGCTCTTGGCCCGGAATCCCGATCCGACGGACACGGAGATCGCAACGGCCCTGGCCGGGAACCTGTGTCGATGCGGCACCTACGGGCGCATCCGTCGGGCCGTGCGGCGCGCGGCGGACGGAAGAAGCGAGACGGACTCCGGAAGCGGGGCGGACGAATGAGCGACGGGCACACGCGGCGGCATTTCCTGAAGACGGGAATCGCGGCGAGCGGCGGCCTGGTCGTGGCAGCCTGGCTCCCGGGATGCACGGGCCATGAAGGAGAGGACGACAGGGCAACGCCTCCTGGAGTGCCGCCCGGGTCTCGCGCCTGGAGCGACGCGGCCGACGAGGCGGAGCGATTGCACGCCTACGTGGCTGTTCACCCGGACGGACGCGTCGTGATCCGCGCCCCCTGCCCGGAGATCGGCCAGGGCGTGCGGACGTCGCTGCCGATGATCGTCGTCGAGGAGCTGGGTGCCGCTTGGGGCGACGTGGTCGTCGAGCAGGCGCCGGCGGAAGGCGGCGGCGCTCCCCGGTACGGCAGCATGACCGTCGGCGGCAGCGACAGCGTGGCCGACTACTGGCAGCCCCTCCGCGAGGCAGGGGCGACCGCTCGCGGGCTCCTCTGCGCCGCGGCGGCACGCCGATGGGGCGTCGCGGTCGAGAGCTGCGACACCCGGCAGAGCCGGGTCGAGGGCCCCGACGGCCGCCGGCTCCCGTTCGCCCTACTCGCCGCCGATGCAGCTACCTCCGGGGAGGCGGCCAACGGCGGCGAAGACGGCACGCCGGGGACTTTTGCGCCGCGCGATCCTGACAGTTATCGGCTGGTCGGCACGAATCCGCCACGGCCCGACCTGCGCGCGATCACCGACGGTTCCGCCGTCTACGGGCTCGACGTCCGGGTGCCCGATCTGCGGTTCGCCGTGGTCGCGCGGCCGCCTGTCCGGGGCGCACGCGTAGAATCGTTGGATCCGACCGCGACCCTCGCGGTCGAGGGGGTCGAGCAGGTCGTCGAGGTGGAGGCCGCAACGCCCCGGGGTGTCCTTTACGCGGCCGCCAAAGGTGGCGTCGCCGTGATCGCTCGTGACAGCTGGGCCGCCATGCGGGGGCTCGAAGTACTGAACGTGACCTGGAGCCGGACGACGGGAGAGGCTGATCACGAAACGTGGCGGAAAGTGGCTGACGCTGCGCTCGATCGCGAGCCCACACGCTGGCTCCGCGACGAAGGGGACGTGCGCCGGGCTTTCCGGGCGGGACGATCGATCGAAGC
This sequence comes from uncultured Gemmatimonadota bacterium, assembly GCA_964578925.1. Lineage (GTDB taxonomy): Bacteria > Gemmatimonadota > Gemmatimonadetes > Palauibacterales > Palauibacteraceae > JARFPW01. The sequence goes on from CAZOEX010000008.1 coordinate 19,936, forward strand.
AACGTACGAGCTTCCCCTCCTCGCTCATGGATGCATGGAGCCGGTCAACTTCACCGCCCGATGCGGCGAGGACGGATGCGAGCTGTGGGGCCCGACGCAGACACCGCTCAACCTGCAGGCGCTGGCCGCCGAAGCACTCGGGTTGCCGCGCGACGCCGTCACGGTGCATTCGACGCTGGCCGGCGGTGGCTTCGGACGGCGGTTGGCCTTCGACTACGGCATCGAGGCCGCCCTGGTGAGCCGCACGGCCGGGGTCCCGGTGCAGATCGTGTGGCCGCGCGAACAGGACGTCCGGCACGACTACTTCCGGCCACCGGCCGTCCACCGGCTGTGCGGGGCCGTCGATGAAGGTGGCCGGGTCGTCGCCTGGGAACACCGCCTCGCTACCGTCTCACTCAACCGCAACATCCGCGGGTCCGAGGCGGATCCGCCGGAGCTCTACGACGTGCAGGGAGGTGCCGACCACCCGTACGCCGTCCCGAATCTCCGCTTCGGCTGGACGGATGTGCCGCTGAACCTGCAACTGGGCTCCTGGCGGTCGGTGTCCCACTCCTTCAACGTCTTCGCCGTCGAGTCCTTCGTGGACGAGATGGCCGCGGCGGCCGGCCGCGACCCCCTTCAGCTTCGGTTCGAGCTGCTGTCGGCGGCGCCTGCGCCGGCCGCCGAGATCTCGCTTCCCCTGCCGGACCGACGGGGTCGGCCCGCTCCGGATCGACGATTGCTCGAGGGCGTGCTGCGCGCCGTGGCCGACGACGCGGACTGGCGGACCGGCCCGCCCGGAAGCCGCGGGACGACGGCAGACGAAACGCGGCGCGGGCGGGGCATCGCCTGCTGCTACTACAAGCAGTCGTATGCGGCGCACGTGGCCGACGTCGCGGTGAGCCCCGACGGTGCGATTCGGGTGGAGCGCATCTACACTGCCGTCGACTGCGGCAGGGTGGTCCACCCCGACGGATTGCGGGCGCAGATGGAGGGCGGCGCGATGGACGGCGTCGCCACCGTCATCCTGTGGGGTGTCTCGCTAGAGAACGGCCGCGTCCGCGAGAGCAACTTCCACGACTACCGGTTGCTGCGCCACGCGGACGCTCCCGAGGTCGTGACCCGCATCATCGACAGCCGCCGTCCCCCCTCGGGTGCCGGCGAGGCTCCCTATCCGGCCGTTCCGGCGGCGATCACGAGCGCGATCTTCGACGCCACCGGCGTTCGGGTCCGGCGCCTCCCGGTGGAGTCGGTGGACATGTCGATGGCGCGCGAAGACGAGGAGGTGCGGGCGGACTGAGCCGAGTCCGACTCGAGCCTTGCGGTAGGCGCACCCCTTCAGCGCCCCCCGTCGAAGCAGAGAGCCAGGCTCTCATCCGCCTCGACGCGCCTCTCTGAAAATCGGGGAATGATCATTAGGGCGTAGGCGGTGTCTCCGCATCCCTTCGGAATCGTCCGTGTTCCCGCGATCGTCTTCTGCCCGATCCGGAAGATCACGAACTCCGCCGGCCTGAGGGGCGCGACCAGCACATCGTCGAGCGCGCGGGGGCGCGGGATCCAGGACGAGGCGCCGTAGTTGTGACCCGGCTTCAACCGAACAGTCTCCGAATCGAATCCCGTGATCATGCCGGCCTCCCGCGAAATCAGCTCGATGCGGAGCGCGATCGAAACCAGGTTCTTCTCGGTCTCGCCGATCGAGCGCTTCCCCACGGGGGCGCCGATTACGATGCTGCGCGCCATGAAATCCCCGAGCCGTTCGGCGGAGATTCGCGTACCGGGCTCGGCCTGAAGACTGATTTCGACGTCGGCCTCCTGGCCGGACGCCTGCCCCGGCGTCCCGGCTAGCAGAAGCCCCGGTACCAGGAGTGCGGTGGTCCAGCACGACGATTGCATGGCTGTGCTCCCCGTTTGTTCGATTGCGACCGCAGCGCGGTTGGCGTGCGATCCTCGTCCGTACATGGCGTAATCGGGGCCGTCGACCCGTCACAATTCCCTCGGCCGGCGCGCATGCCCACGAGGCGAGCGCCCTCGCCTACAGCAGCCGCTGGAACACCATCATCCCGATGAGGGTCAGCGTCGTGACCATCGCCACGGGCGCGCGCCGCCCCTCCATGAAGGCTTCCGGCAGCAGCTCGACGAGCACCATGAAAATCATCGCGCCGGCCGCGAAGCCGAGGCCCCAGGGGAGGGCCGGACGGAACGCCTCGACGAAGAGGAACGCCGGGACGGCCATCAACGGCTGGGGGAGCGACGAGACGACGCTCCAGCCCGCCGACTGGAGGACGCCTACGCCACGGGGCCGGAGCACCGCCGTGATCGCGATGCCCTCGGGCACGTTGTGCACGGCGATCGCGATCGTGATCACGGCCGCCAGCGTGATCCCTCCGCCGAAGGACACGCCGACGGCGACGCCCTCGGAGAACGAGTGCACGGTCATCACGATCATCATGAGGAGCATCGGGCGGGCGCTCTCGCCGCGGACGGCGCCGAACACGAGCTCTTCTTCATCGAAATCGCTGAGCAACCGCTGCGTCACGAGGATGAAGGCCACCCCCAGCAGCGCCCCGCCGAGAGTCTCGAGCCGCCCGTGGATGGTGCCCTCCGTCACGAGGCCGAAGCTGGCCCCCAGCATCAGGCCGGCGGCGATCGCGTGCGCGAAGGCGACGAAGCGGTCGGAGATCTCGCGCACGAAGAGGAACGGGAGCGCGCCGAGCCCGGTGGCGATGGCCGTGGCCAGCGCGTAGAAGAAGACGAGCAGTGTTTCGTTGAGCGTTGCGTCGTTCATCGCTGAGCGCTTCGGTTCAAGCTGCTCATCAGCTCGACCCTCCGGCGGCCAGGGCGACCACGATGCCCATCGCGATCAGCGTGACGAGCGCGATGCTCGTGTGACCGGCCTCTCGGTAGGACTCCGGCAGCAACTCGACGAAGACCAGGTAGATCAGGGTGCCTCCCGCGAAGCCGGCCACCCAGGTCAGGAGGCCGGGCAGGGCGCCTACCACGGCAAAGGTCACCACGGCGAGGAGAACCTGGCTCAGGTTCGCGGCCACTGCCAGCGCCGCCGCCTGCCTGTGAGAGGCGCCCCGGCTCGTGACCACGGCGGTCAGGACCATCGCCTCCGGAACGTTGTGCACCGCCAGCGCGGCCACCATCGAGATTCCGAAGGGTAGCGACACGAGCATCGCCGCTCCGATCGCGACGCCCTCGTACGCGGAGTGCAGGACGTTCACGAGCACGACCTGGTAGCCGTAGGCGGGCTCGAGCTCGTCCAGGCGGTTCAGGTCGAGATCCGTCGTCCCCGTGCTCGCGTGGACGAGCCAGACGAAGGCGACGCCCAGCAGCGCGCCCGCCGCGACTTCCAGTACTCCGGCGGAAAACTGGAGGGCGAAGAGCGAGTAGGCGACACCCAGCATGAGCCCCGAGGCCAGCGCGTTGGCCCAACCGAGCACCGCCAGGGGGAGTCGCCCGGCCAGCGCGTGCGGGAGTACGCCCAGCGCCGCAGCCACGGCGGCCAGGGACGCATAGAGCAGGACGACGACGATGGGGTCGAGGGAAAGCACCCCGAGAAGCTATGCGCCATATGCCGTCTCGTCTATCAGCCCTCTCGCACTCCCCCGATCCGATCCGGGGCGGTCGCGACCGGCACGACTCGGGGCGCGGGCCGTGAGACTCGTCGTGTGGAGTGGGGCGGTCAGCCCTGCGCGCGGCCTTCGAGGCGGACCGAGCCGCGCTCGTCCCCGGCCCGGCACGCCGCCCCGTGGCTGGAGTAGAGACTCTAGAAGCTGTACCCCAGCAACTGACCAGAGCCGGCGAGGAGGATCCAGCTGTACGGCTTGAGCCCGGTGGCCCAGGCCGCGCCCCCGGCACCGAGCACGGCGACCACCAGGGGCGCTGCAACGGGCCCGACGCAGCACGCGCTGGCCAGGGTGGCGCTCAGGGCGGTCCCCACTCCCACGAGCGCCGTGCTCGCCGCTCCGAGTTCGGGTAGTGGCACCGACCCTGTGCTTGTCTCATGTTGTGCCGCAGGCGCTTACGCTCTCCCCTGCCCCGTCAGCGCGTCACGGATGAGCTTCGGGGAAGGAGC
>CAZOEX010000009.1:0-21790 GCA_964578925.1 uncultured Gemmatimonadota bacterium
GTTGATAGTTCGTCTCTCCTCCTCGCCGTAGCGCTGCTACGACTCGTCGTCGTTCTTGCTCTGAACCACGCAAGCGCCGCTCACGAGGCACACCCCAGTTCTTCGACAGGCCTCTACAGAATGTAGCGCCTAAGGTCATCGTCCTCGACGATCCGTGCCAGTCGGGACCTGACGTCCGGCGCGTCGATGCGGATCGTGCTGCCCGGCTCCGGGTCTTCGGGCAAGCCGTACATCACGTCATCCAGAAGCGTCGTCATCACCGTGTGGAGGCGACGCGCGCCGATGTTCTCCATCTGGCGGTTCACCTCGGCCGCGATGCTGGCGATCTCCTCGATCGCCTCGTCGGTGAACTCGAGCGACGCCCCCTCGGTGTCGACCAGCGCACGATACTGGCTCAGGAGCGCGTTCTTGGGCTCCAGGAGAATGCGTACGAAGTCCCGTTCGTCGAGGCTGTCGAGTTCGACGCGTATCGGGAAGCGGCCCTGCAGCTCAGGAATCAGGTCGGAGGGCTTGCTGACGTGAAAGGCGCCGGCGGCGATGAAGAGCATGTGCTCGGTACTGACCAGGCCGTACTTCGTCTGGACGGTCGATCCCTCGACGATCGGCAGCAAATCCCGCTGGACTCCTTCGCGCGACACGTCGGGGCCGCCCCGCCCGCCGCCGCTTCCCGGACCTCCGGCGCCGCTGGCGACTTTGTCGATTTCGTCGAGGAAGACGATTCCCATGGTCTCGGCCCGCTCGACTGCTTCGCCGACGACCTCGTCCATGTCCACCATCTGCTCGAGCTCTTCGGAGAGCAGGATGCGCCGGGCCTCGGCCACGTGCACCCGCCGGCGCTTCGTCTTCTTGGGCAGCATGTCGGACAGGACCTCGCCGAAGTTCCAGTCCACCCCTTCCATGCCGGCGGCCGACATGTCCATCATCGGCAGGGCGCTCTCGGTCACCTCGACTTCGATCTCGCGATCCTCGAGCTTCCCGTCGCGCAGCAACCCGCGGAGCTTCTCGCGGGTGCGGCGGCGGCGGGCGGCCCGGGGGTCCTCGGCGTCTTCCGCCGCCGCCTGCCCCGCCGCGCCGACGAGGAAGCGACGATCCACATCTTCGTCCCGGGGTCCGTCGGCGACCGGCGGCAGCAGGAGATCCAGGAGGCGGTCCTCCACGCGATCGGCCGCCTCGTCGCGGACCTCGTTCTCGCGTTCGGCGCGGACCAGGTTCACCGACACGTCGACCAGGTCGCGAACCATCGACTCGACGTCCCGACCCACGTATCCGACTTCGGTGAACTTGGAGGCCTCGACCTTCACGAAAGGCGCCCCGGCGAGCCGCGAGAGCCGGCGGGCGATCTCCGTCTTACCGACGCCGGTCGGCCCGATCATGATGATGTTGTTCGGCAGGATCTCGTCCTGCAGCTCCGAATCGACCTGGCGCCGGCGCCACCGGTTGCGAAGCGCGATGGCCACGGCCCGCTTCGCCTCGTCCTGCCCGATGACGTACCGGTCCAACTCGGCGACGATCTGGCGCGGCGTCAGCTCGGCGAACTCCGAGCTCTCTTCCGCCTCGGCCGCCTTCGGCGGGTGCGTCGCGTCCCGCTCCACCGTCATTCGTCGTCCTCCTCGGGAAGCTCCAGGACGGTGAGCCGATCGTTCGTGTAGACGCAGATGCGCGCCGCCACTCGCATCGCCGCACGCACGACGTCGGTGGCGGGCATGTCGGTATGCTCCATCAGCGCCCGGGCGGCGGCCAGGGCGTAGCTGCCGCCCGATCCGATGGCCAGCACGCCGTCGTCGGGCTCGATGACCTCCCCGGAGCCCGAGATGAGCAGGCTGCGCTCTCGGTCGGCCACGAGGAGCAGCGCCTCGAGCCGCCGGAGATAGCGGTCGCTCCGCCATGCCTTGGCGAGCTCGACGGCGGCCCGGGTCAGGTTCCCGGGATGCCGTTCGAGCTGCGTCTCGAAGGTCTCGAACAGGCTCATCGCATCCGCGACGCCACCGGCGAACCCCGCGATGATCCGTCCGCTCTGCATCCGGCGGACCTTCACCGCGCCGTCCTTGACGACCTCTTCGTTCATCGAGACCTGTCCGTCGCCGGCGATCGCGACACGGTCGTCGCGCCGTACGCAGAGGATCGTCGTGGCGTGCATCGAACGCTTCATTCGGCCCTCGGATGTGCCCGCCGATACGTCTCGAGCAGGCGTTCTTTCGATGTGTGCGTGTAGATTCGCGTGGTCGACAGGCTCGCGTGGCCGAGCAGCTCCTTCACCGCCACGAGATCGGCGCCCTCGTCGAGGAGATGCGTCGCGAAGCTGTGCCGAAGGGCGTGGGGCGAGAGCGTCTCTCCGTCCGCCGCCGACGCCAGGCGCCGTGCGACGATTCGCTGAATCTGGCGCCGCGAGAGCCGCTCGCCCCGGCGCGACTCGAACAGCGGACCCGACGACTCCGCGGAGCGATCGGTCAGCGCCAGGTACCGGTCCACCGCCTGCAGCGCAGCCGTACCGACGGGCACGATCCGTTCCTTCCTTCCCTTGCCCAGCACCTTCACGAGACCGCGGCCGCGGTCGACGTCGCCGATGTCGAGGCCATGTACCTCGGCCAGGCGGAGGCCGGAGGAATAGAGAATCTCGATGAGGGCCCGGTCACGTACCCGGCGCACCGCCTCCGCTCCCTCCTCGCTCGTCTCGGCCTCCGCCTCCTGCGCGGCGAACAGTGCGTCCACCTGCTGGCGGGTCAGGAACGCGGGCAACCTCCGACCGGAACTCCGAACCTTCACGAGCCGGGCGGGGTTCGTCTTCCGACGGTCCGTGCGCCGCAGAAAGCGAAAGAACACCCGCAACGAGGAGAGCTTCCGGGCGATCGTGCTCTCGGCGCGGTCGAGCCCGTCGAGCTCTCCGAGCCAGGCTCGGACCGACCGCCGCCCGACGTCCGGCCACCCCCAGGCGCGGTCGCCGGACCGCTCGTCCAGGAACTCCTCGAACTGGTCGAGGTCCCGCTCGTAGGCCTCGATGGTGTGGCGGGACAGACGGCGCTCGGCGGAGAGCCAGCGCAGAAAGTCGGCCCTCGCCTCGGCCCGGTCCGGCGGGGAGGTCATTTCCGCCGCGCGCCCCTGCGCCGCTTGCCCTTCTTCCTGGCCAGCTTCTCGGCGCGCTCGGCGATCAGCTCCACCGCTTGCTCGAGCGTCACGTCCTCGGGCTTCGCTCCTCGCGGAAGCGAGGCGTTGATCTTTCCGTGCTTCACGTAGGGGCCGTAGCGGCCGTCGAACAACTTGATCGGCTCGCCGTCGTCCGGATGCGGGCCGATCTCGCGGAGTGGCTCGCGGCCGCGGCGGCCCCGCTTCGGCTCACTGAGGAGCTCCATCGCGCGGTTGAAGCCGATCGTGAGCACGTCGTCCTCGTCCTTGAGGGAACGATAGTCCTTCTTGTGCACGACATACGGGCCGTACGGACCGATCCCGGCCTTCACGGGCTTCCCCGTCTCCGGGTGCTTCCCCAGCTCGCGAGGCAGCTCCAGCAGCTTCAGCGCGAGGTCGAGATCGACGTCCTCGATGGCTACGCCTTCGGGCAGCGAGACGCGCTTCGGCTTCGGCCCGCCCTCTTCCTGCTCTCCGAGCTGCACGAAGGGCCCGAAGCGTCCGACGAGGCGGAAGACCGGCTTGCCGGTCTCGGGGTCTTCTCCCAGGTCCTGATTCGCGGCCTCTTTTTGCTCGATCAGCCGGTCCGCCACCTCGCGGGTCAGATCAGCTGGCGCGAGGTCCTCGGGAAGGGACACCCGGATCGGCTCGTCCCCTTCCTTGTCCTGCTCGAGGAACGGACCGTATCGCCCGATGCGCACCCGCGGCTCCATGTCGTCGAACTCGAGCGTCGAGGCTTCCCGCGGGTCGATCTCCTCCTCGCGCTCGGCCAGCCGCGCCTCGAAGCCGCTCTCGCCACGATAGAACCTCTCCAGGAAGGTCCGCCAGTCGATTTCCCCCTCGGCGATCCGATCCAGCCCCTGTTCCATCTCGGAGGTGAACCCGATGTCGACGAGATCCTCGAAATGCCGCTCGAGCAACGCCGTGACGGCGAAAGCGAGAAAGGTCGGAACGAGTTGCTGACCCTCGATGCGCACGTATCCGCGATTCTCCATCGTACTGATGATGCTCGCGGTCGTGCTCGGTCGACCGATTCCCTCCTCTTCGAGGATGCCGGGGAAAGCGCCCTGCGTGTAGCGGGCGGGCGGACGGGTCGTATGGCCGTCCGGATCGAGCGACTGCAACGCGGGCTCGTCGCCCTCGGCGAGCTCCGGAAGGAAGACGTCTTTTTCTTCCAGCGCCGCCTCGGGATCCTTCGAGCCCTCCATCCAGGCCCGCCGGAAGCCCGCGAACTCGAGGGTGTGGCCCGTCGCCCGAAACTCGGCGTCCGAGGCGGAGAGGGTCACGGTCACGTGCTGCTTGATCTGCGGGGCCATCTGGCTGGCCATCGTGCGCTTCCAGATGATGTCGTACAGAGCCGCTTCCGCGCCTCGCAGGCCGAGTTGCCGGGCCGTCTTCATCTCGGTACCGGCCGGCCGAATCGCTTCGTGCGCGAGCTGCGCGCCCTTCGTCGTCGTCGTATGGCGACGGGGACTCGAGCTCAGATAGCCCTGGCCGTACCGAGACTCGACCTCGCGCCGGACGGCGGACACCGCCCGGTCCGAGAGCGCTATGGAGTCGGTGCGCAGATAGGTGATGTGCCCCGCCTCGTAGAGTCGCTGGGCGACGCGCATCGTCTGGCTGGGCGACAGGTTGAGGTACCGGTTCGCGGCCTTCTGCAGGGTCGTGGTCTTGAAGGGCGAAGCCGGGTTCGTCGGCTTCTTCCGTCGTTCGACGTTCGTCACGACGAAGGGAACGTCTCGCAGACGCTCGACCAGCTCGCCCGCCGACGCTTCGTCCAACAGCACGACGGCGTCCGGATCGGCGAGCTTCCCCGTGTCCGACTCGAAATCGGAACCGGTGGCCAGGCGCGTTCCCCCGAGCGCCGCGAGCCGGGCCGAGAAATCCTTCCCGTCCTGCTCGAGCTCGGCCGTCAGATCCCAGTAGTCGGCGGGTGTGAAGCGGCGCCGCTCGCGCTCCCGTTCCACGATCAGCCGCACGGCCACGGACTGGACACGGCCGGCCGACAGCGACGAGCCGCTGATCGGATCGGAGGGGGAGATCTTCTTCCACAGAAGAGGCGACAGGCCGTACCCCACGAGCCGGTCGAGCACCCTCCGTGCCTGCTGCGCGTCGACCCGGTGCAGGTCGAGCGCACCCGGTCGCTCCATCGCTTCCATGACGGCCTCGCGCGTCACCTCGTTGAAGGTCACGCGCCGGAAGCGCTCACCGGACGTCTCGGAACCGTTCTCGAAGCCGAGCTGGCGCGCGATGTGGTAACCGATCGCCTCGCCCTCCCGGTCGGGGTCGGTGGCGATCAGCACGTCGGCGGCATCCTTCGCGGCCTTCTTCAGCTCCGCGATGATCTTCTTTTTGCCGCGCACGATCTCGTACTCGGGCTCGAACCCGTGATCCACGTCCACGGCCAGGCCCGTTTTCGGCAGATCGATGATGTGGCCGCCCGTGGCCGCGATGATGTAGTCGGGCCCGAGCCACGGTTCGAGCATGCGGGCCTTCTTGTCGGACTCGAGAATGACCAGGTGCTTCTGATTCGCCATATCTTCCGGTTCTGTATCAGGTTTCGCGTCTGTCTCGAACTTCGAATCGGGACAGGATCGTCCGGGCGATCTCCTCCGGAGTCCTGTCCATCGTGTCTACGGTATACGTCGCTTCGCCGTATGCGGGCAACCTCTCCGTCAGCAACCGCTCGAGTACGGCCTCGCGATTGCTGCCGGCCAGGAGGGGGCGGCGGGCGGGCTCCCGGGCGATACGCCGGGAAGCTTCGGCCGCCGTGACCTTGAGCCATACGGTTATGGCGCCCGGAAGTGCCACGCGCGCCGCCCGGTTGGCCATCCAGCCCCCGCCGGCAGCCACCACGATACCGGAGCCGCGATCGCCGGACGCGCGCCTCGCCAGCTCCCTCGTGGCCCGCACTTCGAGCCTCCGGAAGCCCGTCTCCCCCATCTCGTCGAACAGCTCGGGAATCGTCCGCCCGGCGCGCCGGGCGATTTCTTCATCGAGATCGACGAAGGGACAGCCGCGGAGCTTCGCGAGGCACCGCCCGGTCGTGGACTTCCCCGCGCCCATCAACCCGACGAGCACGACCGGCCGACTCACGGCTCCTCGAACGACGTCTCGTTGATGCGCGCCACGTAGGCCTCGTACGCTTGCCGCAGATCCTGCAACGCGTCGCCCCCGAATTTTTCGAGAAGGGCGTCGGCCAGCACGATCGCCAGCATCGCCTCACCGATCACCCCGGCTGCGGGAACGGCGCACACGTCGCTGCGTTCCCGTACCGCCTTGGCCGCCTCACCCGTCTTGACGTTCACGCTGTCGAGCGGGCGACGGAGGGAGCTGAGCGGCTTCATCGCCACGCGTACGACGACGGGCTCGCCGGTCGTCGTGCCTCCCTCGAGGCCGCCGGCGCTGTTGCGCCGCCTTCTGTAGCCCCCGGTGGTCCGTCGCTGCGGGTCCGACTCGATCTCGTCGTGCACGTCGGAGCCCCGGAGGGTGGCCGCTTCGAAACCGAGCCCGATCTCGACTCCCTTCATCGCCTGGATGCCCATCATCGCCCCGGCGATGCGGGCGTCGAGCCGGCGGTCCCAGGCGACGTGGCTGCCGAGACCGACGGGCAGGCCGTGGGCGACCACCTCGAAGACGCCGCCGAGCGTGTCGCCGACGCGGCCGGCCGCGCGGATCGCCTCCCGCATCCGTTCCGCCGCATCCTCGTCCAGGCACCGGACGTCCGAGGCGTCGGATCGCGCGTTCAGGTCGCGCGTCTCGGTGGCCGGTGGAGCGACGGCGTCGCCGATTCGGACGACGTGGCTTCCGATCTCCACCCCGCATTCGGCCAGGAGACGCCGGGCGACGGCGCCGGCCGCCACGCGGGCCGACGTCTCGCGGGCGCTGGATCGCTCGAGGATGTCGCGCGCGTCACCGCGGCCGTACTTCAGCATCCCGACCAGGTCGGCATGGCCCGGCCGGGGGAGATGGACGCGCCGCAGGGCCTCGTCGTCGGCCTCCGGCTGCGGCTCGACGGACATCGGCGTCAACCAGTTCTCGTGGTCGCGATTCGGAATCCAGACGCTGAGGGGGGACCCGATCGTCTCGCCCAGCCGTACGCCGCTCAGGATCTCTCCGGCGTCCTTCTCGATCTTCATCCGGCCGCCGCGCCCGAAGCCGAGCTGCCGCCGCGCCAGGTCGACGGCGATGTCGTGCGGTCGCAGCGGCAATCCGGCGGGCACTCCCTCGACCACCACCAGCATGCCGCGACCGTGTGATTCGCCCGCCGTCGTGAACTTGAACCGATCGAGCATGTCGCCCCCGCTGCGTCTCCCAAAAAACGTCGGGGCCCGGACGTCCGGGCCCCGGCGAGCCAGCTTCGTTCCGATCCGCGAGATTCCGGTCGGAAGAGGGAGACTACGGCACGATGTGCGGCGTGACCAGAATGATCAGGTCCTGTTTGCGCTCCTGATCGTTCGTCGTACGGAACAGGGCGCCGAGCACCGGGATGTCCATGAGCAGCGGGATTCCGCTCTCGTTCCGGTTCACTTCGCTCAGCGTCAGCCCGCCGATCACCATCGTCTCGCCATCGTTCAGCAGCAGTCGCGTCTGGCCGATCTGCTGGGTGAAGTTGAAGCCGACGTCGGGCAGATCGGTCTGCACGCCGGAGCGCTCCGCCGACACGTCGAGCAACACCTGGTTGTTGTTGGTGATGTGCGGCGTGACGTCGAGGATGATCCCGGTGTCCTTGAACTGGACATTGACCGTCGCGCCGGCCGTCTGGGCTCCCTGCTCGAGGACCCGAATCGGCGTCTCCTCTCCGACCTGGATCCGCGCGTTGTGGTTGTCGACGACCTGGATGCTGGGCGCCGCCTGGACGTCGGACAGCTGGTGCTGCTCGAGCGCGTCCAGGAAGGCCGCGAGCGAGAAGTCGCCGAACGCCGTCGTGGCCAGGATCTGGAGGGACGGCGCGAGTATGCGGTCGTTGGCGTTCGCCAGCGCGGCGATCGACTCGCCCGTGAGGTCGACGAGGGTCTGGTTCGTAATCTCGCCGGGGTTGAGCGGGTCCTCCACGCCGACGACGTCGTTGATCGAGTTGCCGGTGCGATCCTTCAGGTCGTAGACGATACCGAGCGCGTTCACATCCGTCCGGTCGACGAAGATGATCTTGGCCTCGATCGAGACCTGGGGTGTCTTCCGGTCGAGGGTCTGCACCAGGGTGTCCATCCGCGCGACGACCGACGGGACGTCCGTCACGATGACCGAGTTGGAGCCCTGGTAGGGAACGACCTGTCCGCGCTGCGGCGTGGCGAGGGCCTGCAGGGTGCTCGCCACCGAATCGGCGCTCGCGTAGTTGATCCGGAAGACCCGCGTCTGTGTCTGGAGCGTATCCCGGGTGCGCAGGCCCTCGAGCTTGTCGACGATCAAGATTCCTTCGGACTGCATTCGCCAGCCCAGCCCCTGCGAGGCGAGGATCGCGTCGAGGGCCACGTCCCAGCGCTGGTCGCGGATGTCGACGCCCCGGACGGTAAGTCCCGCTGCTTCGGCGCTCGGCACGATCGATACGCCGGCGAACTCCGAAAACCCGGCCAGGACGTCGAGCATGCTGGCGCTGTCGTAGGCGACCGTGATGCGGGCCGGAGTCTCCTGCAGCCCTTCGAGGGAGGGCCGTCCGTTCGCCGGGAGCGCGCCCGCGCCAGCCGGCGTCGCCGCGGGCGGCCGATCGGCCATGGCCATCGTCGTCTCCCGCGACGAACTCCAGGGCTCGAAGCTGGCGCCCGGGTTCGCGAACCGCACGGTGAAGCGGCCCTCGGACGCTCGAACCTCGTACGTCGGCAGGCCGGTGAGATCGAAGACGAGGCGCACGACGTCGGGCCGGAACTGACTGGTCCGCAGGCGCAGGACCCCACCCCGACCGATGTCGTCGTAGCTTCCCCGGAGATCGCCGACGCTCGCTCCGTAGAGATCCACGATGAGTCGGGACGGGTCGTTCAGCAGGAACTCTCGCGCTTCGACCGACGGGTCGGCATAGACGACGATCTCCGTGTCTCCGCCCGCCGGTACGACGCGCACTTCCTGGACGTCGGCCGAGGGCGCAGCCGCCGGAACGGCGGCCAGCACCAGGGCGGCGAGCGGCTGCCAGATCATGAGTCCTGCTCCTTGTCCTGTGGTTTTAGTCGCAGCGTATCGCGGCGGCTGACCCCGAAGACCGTCACCGTGAACTCGGCGTGATCCTGTCCGACGCTGATCAGCCGGGCTCCGCCGATGACGTCCCCCTCCCAGACGCGATAGCGCCGCTGTGTCGCCACGTCCACGAGAACCGCGATGCTGCCGCGATCCGGACTGTAGATGACGCCCGCGAGCCGCAGGTCCTCGAACCGCGGACCGAGATCCTGTTCGGTCGACAGCGGCTCGAACGGATCGCGGCGACCCGTGGACGGGTAGTCGAACACTTCCCGCGTCAGCGCCGAGTCCTCCTGCGACTCCTGGGCTTCGACGGGGGTGGCGACCGGTCCGGCGGCGAGAAGCGCGATCCCGCCGCCGACCAGGACGACTCGTCTCCACGCCATCAACTCACCAGCCCTCCTTCGGCGGCCTCGCCGGATTCGGCCGGTGCCGGGGCATCGTCGCCGGGGCCGTCGACGGCGCCGTCGGTCGGGGACAGAACGAACGTCTCGAGGCTGAAGGTCGCCCGAACCAGCTGCCCGCCACCACCCGAGGTCCCCGCCGGAACGACCTCGACGACCCGCGGCCGTACGATCCGGCCGAACGACGCTACGTTGGCCAGGAACTCCCCGACCGCGTGATAGCTTCCCTCTACGATCATCGCCCACTCCTGCCGCATCAAGGTCCCGGCGCTGTCGGCGGGTGTCGGCGAGAGGGGCTCGATACTCATCAGCTCGAGGTTCAACGACTGCGTCTCGGAGGCGATCGCCTCGTAGATCTCGGGTACCTCCGACCCCTCGGGCACGAGCCGCTGGAGGGCCTCGAGTGCCCGCTCCGATCCGGCCAGGTCGTCGCGCAGTCGCTGCAGGTTTCCGATGCGGGCCTCGGCGATCTGGTTCTGCGTCTCGAGGCTCTCGACCCTGTCGGTCATCTCGACCAGTTCGACCCCGCCCGGGCTGTAGACGAAATTGTAGTAGAGGGCGGCGGCGGCGACCGCCAGCACGGCGCCGAGAAGCTTCAGCTGGCTCTGGGGATCCTCGGGGAGAAGGGCCACGATCAGAAGCTCTCCACGAGCGGTTCGGTCCGAACCGTGCCCGGTGGCGGCGATTCATAAGCGAGAACGAGCTTGAACGCCTGGGTAGCCACGTTGTTCACGCGTTCCTGCTGGCTCCCGAGAATCCGCACGTCCGCCACGTAGGGGGAGTTCTGCAGATTCCGGACGAAGCGCGTGATCGCCAGGGGATTGGCGGAAAGGCCGTCCACCTGCACCTGCAGACGTGGCTCGGTGCTGCTCTGGCGCATCGACGTCAACCAGGTGTAGGCCGGCAGCGCGCGGCTGATCTCGTCCATCAGGTGCGGCCACACGAAACGGCCCTGGTCGAGGGAACGCACCAGCTCGAGGCGCTCCGAAATCTCGGCGCGGCGCGCGGTGAGGCTGTCGCTCAACGTACGGAGATCCGCCAGTCGCGCCGAGTCTCCGATCGCGGTCTCGAGCCGTGCCTCGAGTTCGGTTCGCTCGGCCCGCTGGGTGTACCACATCCAGCCGATCGCTAGCAGGGCGAGGATCGGCACGACGATCGCCAACGTGCTCCAGATGTCGCGCTCGCCGCCTTCGCCACCTCCGAATCCGGGCAGCTTCGTCGGAAGCGAGATCGGAAATCGGCCGCGCGAGCGCCGACGAGCGCGTCCTCGCTCCGGATGAAGGTTGACCTCGATCACGCGGCGACCCGGAGCGCGAGGCCGAGGGACAACATCATCATCGGCGCGATCGCGGCCGCGTCACGTTCGGCGACGCTGCCCGCCTTCACCTGCACCTGCTCGAGCGGGTTCGCGATCCGGGTCTCGATCCCGAGACGCTCGGCCAGGGCTTCCGCCAGCGCGGGTACTCGCACACCGCCCCCGCACAGGTAGAGCCTTCCGAGGCGAGCGCCCAGCTCCTGCGTCTCGAGAAATGCGGTGGCCCGCTCGATGCCGCGCGCCACCTCCTGGGCGCGTTCGTAGAGAAACGCGCGCAGCCGGTCGTCGACGCTCTCCCCGCGCAGGACCTTCTCCGCCTCCTCGGCGAGCATGCCGCGATCGCGCTGGAGATCGAGGGCCAGCCGGCGTGTGCCGAAGCTGATGTCGCGGGTCAGCACGGGAACCCCGTCGTCCAGGATGTTCACCGTGGTGGTTTCGTGCCCGATGTTCACGAGACACGAGATGCCGCGCATCGCTTCGGGGTAGTTGACCTCGAGCGCGTTGTGCATCGCGAAGGCGTCGACGTCGATGATCCGGGGATTGAGCTTCGCCTCGTCGAGCAGGGCGAGCTTGTTCTCGATCAGCTCCCGCTTCGCCGCCACGAGCAGGACGCTCATCTGCAGGCCCTCGCCGTCGGGATCGGTGATCTCGAAGTCGAGCTGCACGTCGTCCATGTCGAAGGGGACGTGCTGCTCCGCCTCCCAGCGGATCACCTCGCGGGCGTCCTCCTTGGACATGCGGTCCATCTGGATCGGCTTGATGATCACGTCGCGTCCACCCACGCTGACCACGACGTCGCGATTGTCGATACCTTCCTCGACGAAGAGGGTATCGATCGTCCGGGCCACGAGCCCGGGATCCATGATCTCGCCCTCGACGATCGCGTCCCCCTCGAGGGGGTGGATCACCAGGCGCTCGACCACGGGCGTGGGCCCCGAATGATCGATCACGACCACTTTGATGAAGCCGCTTCCGATGTCGAGGCCTACCGAGCGCCTCTTGCGGCCGAGTCCGAACAGAGCCATGCGGTACGCCGATCAAGCAAATGGGTCTACCGGTTTCCGGCGGGACGATCCATTGTAGACGGCGCCGGGCGAAGCTGTCAAACCTCGTGCGGGGAGCCGACTACGGGACGATTCGGGCGGCCCCGAACTCGAGCGACCCGCCGGCCTCGGGACGGCGCACGGACAGCTCGAGGGATCCCGCGGCCAGCGAATCTCGGCGAACGAACTGCACCTCGTAGGCGTCGCCGTCGACCGATATTCGCACGATCCCGGAGTCACCGGACAGCAGGCCTGCGCGAAGCCGGTCGGCCACGCGGAGACCGAGCGCTGCACGCCGCCCCTCGATGGCGGCGGTTCGGCCCTCGGCCACGACGTTCATCACGAGACCGGCGAGCGCGGCCGCCCCGAGGCCGAGCATCGCGAGCGCCACGAGCACGTCGACGAGCGCGAAACCGGCGCTCTCACGGCTCACGAGCTCCACGTCACACCTTCGATCCGGAGGCGTCCGAGGAAGTTGCAGACGACCCGAATCGACCGTCGCCCCCGATACAGGTAGACGCTTCCCGGCGCCGCCTGCCCACGGTCGTTGAACCGCATGGTCGCGGGCCGCACGTCCACCGAATCGACGGGCAGGCCGTCAGGGCCGCCGACCGGCACGCGAAGGAGGGGACGCCCGTCCTCCTCGGTCAACGCCAGGTCGCGATCGACGATGCGGAAGCGGATCGTCTCCCGCCGGTTGACCGCGAGCCGGCGCGCCAGTGACAGCTGGGCGGTCACCCTGCGCGCCGCCGCCTGCAGGGCCGACGCCTCGCGGAAGTCCCGCACGCCCGACCAGCCGAGGGCGAGCATCGTGGAGACGACCGTCAGGGCGATCAGCAGTTCCGGCAGTGTGAATCCTCGCGCGTGCACGAGCTCCCCCTCGATTGACCGGCATGCGTACCGTCATTCCGCGGAGATAGAACGCGCGCCCGTCAACCCGACGTCAACGCGGCTCGAGCCGCTCCAGCCGGCCGGGGCGAAAGAGCCATGCCTCCCGATTCGGCCGGCTCGCCAGGAAGTCACCGTTCAGGTCGCGCAGGTCGCGCAGGTAGAGTACCGGCCCCTCGAGCGCCGGATCGTTGGCCGGCAAGAAGGGCAGCCAGTTCCCGTAGCCCGCGGCGTCGTGGGCCAGCTCGGCCCGACAGACGGGCGCCAGGGGCCGACCCGGAACCAGGCGAAGCGTGGGATCGCCGTTGAGCATCGCCGGTTCCGCTTCGCCCCTCGGGAGATGGCGGAGCGCCTCCGTCACGCGTGGCCCGGGCCAACCTTCGGCGCGAGCCCTTCTGAGCGTCTGCTCGGCCTCGCAATGGTCGGCCGACCGGTAGACGATCTCCGCCGTGCTCGCATCCACCCCGGCCCCGCGCATCCGCGCGAGGAGTCGGTTCCCCCAGCTCACCGCGACGAAGACGACGCTTCGCTCGACGTCCTTCGCCAGGGCGATCGAGGGCGGATCGATCCTCATGCTGGCGCGAGACGTGGCGTACACCGAGAGGCGTCGCGGCGTCGCGTAAAAGACGGAATACGCGAAGGACAGCACGACGACCAGGAGCGCGCTCTCCCGAAGCCGCAATCGTCCCGCGGGCAATCCGCCGATCGCGGAAAGGCCGCGGGCGGTGAGCGGCAGCAGAAAGAGCAAGCTGGCGTATAGAAAGCGAGGCCCCAGATAGGCGTCCCGGTGCCAGTAGAAGAAATAGGCAGCCGGAATCGCCAGCATGCCGCACGCCAGGCGCCGGTCCCACCGATCCCGTCCACCCGTGGCGGCCAGGTAGATTCCGGCGGGCAGGAGGGCCGGGATCGGCCACTCCAAGAAGAACGCCGCCAGGAGCGAGAGATCGACCACTTCGTTGCGCAGGCCGGTCAGCGGCGTATGCGAGTCCCCCCAGGGCGACATGTGGAAGCCGAGCCCGTGGGACTCCCCCCAGAGCGCCAGATATCCGGGGACGAGCGGATCGCCGGTCGTGGCGGCGTTGAAGACGAGATAGGCGGCGCCGGCGGCGACTCCTCCCACGGCCGCCAGCACCACCGAGGACCAGCGTCGCCCGCGAACGGCCGTCAGCAGCCCGACCGGCGCGAAGACCGCCGCGACGGCGAGAGCCGTCAGCGGCCGGACCAGCCCCGCCGCCCCGAGCGCCAGGCCGCATGCCAGCGCCCACGCGGAACCCGAGCCCTTCTCCCATCGCGCGAAGCACGCGAGAAAAAGGGCGAGAAAGAAGAGGCAACTCACATGGTTCATGAAGCTGGCGCCCATCACCCAGAAGAAGGGCGCGAGAAGCAGCAGGACGAGCGCGAGGATCCCGGCGCCCCGATCCCAGACGACCTCGGCGAAGCGATACAGGAGGACGGCCGTGCCAAGGCTGAGCAGGACGGGCACGAGCCAGGTGACTCCCGCCAGCGCGCCGACGGACAGGAGCGCCGGATGGCCGGGCGCGTACTGTGCGAACCAGCCCGTCTCGTTCACGAGCATGTGCTGCGTGGCGACGAAGGCCTCCCCGGGCGGCGGTGGGGCGACGAGACGGCCGTCGGCGAAGATCATCGCCTGAAAGAGCTGGACGACGCTGTCGACGTGCAGGGGACGGTGATCAAAAACGACCCTCGAGACGAGAAGCAGGACGGCGCCCAGTGCGACGAACATCGGCAGCACGGCGTACGGGTTCCGTTTCAGGCGGCACGAGAGCCACGCCAGGCGGCCGGACACGAACGCCGGCACGCCGGGGAACCCCCGGGCGAGGAGCCAGCTGACCGAACCGAAGACGAACAGTCCGAGGAGCCATTCCTCCGGCCCGACGGTCCGTACCGGGCCCCGGATGGATCCGAAGAGGCGCTCGACGGGCACGAACGGCGCCAGCACGAGCAACGCGCCGACGAGCCGAATGAACATGGAGGGTCGGTTCAACCCTCTTCCGTGTCGTGGAGCGCCGGGGGCGAGACCGGCGCCGAAGCCGGTTCGAAGTTTCGGTAGCGGGACACGACCCAGGCGGGCCTGGCTTTCGTCTCGTTGTAGATCCGCCCGATATACTCGCCGATGACGCCGACGGAGAGGAGCTGGATTCCCCCGATGAACAGAATCGAGGTCATGGTCGAGGCCCAGCCGATGATCGCCTCTCCGGTGAACAGCCGCTTGTACAGCACCGTGAGGAGCACGACGAAGGCCACGCCGGAGACGAGAAAACCGAGCAGCGTGGCCAGCTTGAGAGGCAGATCCGAGAAAGCGAACACGGCGTCCATGCCCATCCGGACCAGCCGGCGAGGCGACTGGCGCGGCTCGTCGTCGTAGCGCTGAGCGCGCTCGAATTCGACGCCCACCTGCCGCCCCCCGACGTAGGCGCGCAGGCCGCTCACGTAGCGACTCCGCTCCGGCATGCGATTGATCAGCTCGACGACCGAACGGTCCATCAACGAGAAGTTGCCGGCGTCGGCCGGAATCTCGATCGAGCTCACGGCGCCCAGGACCCGGTAGAAGGCGGAGAACATCATGCGCTTGAGCCAGCCCTCCTTGCGCTTCCTCTTCACCGCGTAGACGACGTCGTATCCTTCGCGCCACCGATCCACGAGCTTCGGGATCACCTCCGGCGGATCCTGGAGATCACCGTCGAGCAGCACCACCGCGTCGGCGTCGGCCATCGAGAGCCCCGCCGCGATCGCGGCCTGCTGCCCGAAATTGCGCGAGAGGTGGACGACGCAGACGCGCGCATGTTCATCCGCGAAGGCGGCGAGCATCTCCCCCGAACCGTCCCGGCTTCCGTCGTCCACGTAGATGATGCGCCAGTCGAAACCGAGGTCGGCGAGAACGTCGCGCAGTCGCCGGTTCAGCTCCGGCAGAATCTCGGCCTCGTCGTAGATGGGCACGACAGCGTCCAGTCTCTTCACTCTACGTCTCCTTCTCCCCCATCCGGTGCATCGCGGGCGTCCGATCGGCTCTCGCTCCAGCGATAGAGCCCGACCAGCTCGACGCCGTCCAGCTCGACGGCCAGCTCCGGCTGCGCCCTATTGTATACCGAGTTCCAGTTTCGGTTGAACATGGCTTTTCGGGCCAATAGAAGCAGGTAGTCCGCCGGTAGCGTGTCCTTGAACCGAAGGTCGCTCCGCATCAGCCCGAGCTCCTGAAGCTGAGCGAGATACGGGGCATTCGGATGGACGAAGACCGTCGCTCCTTCCGGGAGATGCCGATTCATGCGTTCCCGGAAGTCGGCGGTCACGGCGTCGAACCAGTAGGTCGTCTCCATGCCCCGCCGATCGGCCCCGGCCAGGCCGCCGACGACCTCGCCATAGTAGGCCAGGTAGTGGGGGGCCGTCGAGACGAGAGCGGCCGCCGGCGGCCCGAAGTATAGCGCGCCCAGCAGTAGGATCGCACCAAGTTGTGGACCGCCTGAGATCCGGCGCTTCAGACCTCGAACCAGTACGTCGAAGCCGAGTCCACCGAGCACCGCGACGAACGGGAACATGGGCAGCCACAGGCGGACTCCGTCGTGATTCGGTGAGTCGGGAAGCGCCAGCAGCGCCCACCAGAAAACGATCTGGACGACACACATGAGGGTCAGCGACCGTCGATCCCCACCGCTCGTCACCGACGTCAGCCCGAACACCGCGAGGGCGGCGATCGTGACTGGAAGGGTGCTGACCGTCATTACGATGACGTGTTGCCACGGCACGATGTAGCCGTGCGCGCGACCGATGTAGTAGGTGGAGATCGGCACGACGGATTCGCGGCTCAGGCTTTCCTCGACCAGGCGCGTCTGATAGTGGATCGGGTCGGGCCAGGCGGCCGGGTTCACGAGTACTGCGACGAGGACTCCGAGGGCTGCGGCGATCAGGAGCCCGCGTACCGCGCGACCCGAGCGGGCGGCGACGAGCATCCAGCCGATCAATGGGACCGGCAGCAGGAACGCCGTGAACTTCGTGGCCATGCCCAGTCCGAAGGCAAGCCCGGCCAGCACGACCCATCGATGCCGTCCGTTCCGTATGTAGAAGAACAGCCCCATCGTGCCGGCGTACCACGCGAGGGTGAGGGGCATGTCGGTCGCGCCGAAGTGGGCGTGCCCGAACACCCGGGGCATGAGGAGTAGCGAAAGGCCGGCCGCGAGTCCGGCCGTGCTCCCGACGAGTCGAGTGGTCCAGGCGGTCAGCAATCCGACCAGGAGTCCGAAGACGAGTAGACTCGAGAGGCGGTACGCGGCCGGCTGGCCGATCCAACCTCCGAAGACCGCCTCGGTGAGCGCCATGCCGATCTTGTAGGCGGGGGGATGCGGGTTGAAGAATCGATCCACGTCCCATGCCGCCCGGATCGATTCGGGCGCGAGCACCTCGCCCAGCTCGCCCCGGGCAGCGCGCGCCGTCCACTCCTGCATGCGCTCGACCGACTGGAAGTAACGAGGCTCGTCCCACGTCACACCGAGCTCGGAGAGGCCGGGCAACCCGGCGGCCACGGCCACGACGGAGAGTGCGACGGCAAGCCAGATGCCCCGTTGCGCCCCGGTGCTCATGGATCGATCCGCTCCTTCGTCGACGGGCATCTCAGCGGACCCTGTATGCGCGCAGCAAGGGCACTTCGTCGTAGGAGAGCTCGTAGGCGGGGGCGCCGCCGTACTCCCACAGCGCCCGGTCCATGGGACGCCAGACGGCCCGCCGGTTGAACACGAGGACGTAGTCCGGATCCTTCGGCGAACGGGACAGCGCCTCGGGCACCGGTCCCTCCGCGGCGCAGGTGAGGGTGATCCCTCCCTCCGCGGTCGGAAGCCAGGTCTCGATCTGCCGGCCCTCGAAGCGCCCCTGCTGCGCGTAAAAGCAGAGTTCCTCGGTCAGAAAGCCCGCGTCGACGACGGCGGCCGGAGGAATCACCCGGCCCAGGTCCGATACCACCTCCGGGCTGAGCGCCTCTTTGAGGTTCGTAACCTCGAGTCCCTTTTCGGCCAATCCGGCCGGACCGCCGAACAGGAAGTTGGCGTACGAGAGCTGGTGGGGGTGCGAGCGAACCGTGGCCACCCCGGCCGGCGCCAGGATGGCGATCACGACCAGAGCTTCGATCCACGAGCGGCCCGTGCGCGGCATCCAGTCGGAGAGAATCTCGATCGCTCGTTGCGCGCCGACACCCACCAGTACGCACTGGAAGCCGAGGGCCGGCAACAGCAGGCGTACGCCGTCGTGCATCGGCGCTCGCGGGAGGAGGAGAGCCGCGTAGATCACGCCCATGTTGAGCACGCAGAAGGCGGCGAGCCAGTGCCGTCGTAACGTCGTCAGCCCGACCGCGATGGCGGCCAGGAAGGTGGGCGGCAGGACGATGAGCGTCCAGACCCAGGGATAGTGGATCGGCGGCCGGAATTCGTAGATGGTGCCGAAGTACTCGGTGCGCAATCTGGCCAGGCTGTCCCCCGCACGATCGAGCCCCGCGCGCAGGTAGTCCATGATCCCGACCTCGGGGGCGACCCAGAGCACCGGGTTCACGAGGACGAACACGACGATCGAGGACAGGAGGACGATCACGAACGCCGGAAGCGCCTCCCGCGGCCGGCGCACGGCCAGCCACACGACGATAACCGGGACCAGCAGCAGACCGGAGAACTTCGTGGCGGCGGCGGCGCCCAACAGAAGGCCGGTGGCGATGAGCCAGCCGATCCGCCTCGTCCGCTCGAAGACCGAAAGCGACGCCGCCGCCGAGAACCAGAAGGTCGCGATGAACAGATCGGTGTGCGCGAGGTGCCCGTGCGCGAAGAGCGCGGGGTACGCCAGCACGGCGGTGCCGGCCGTGAGTCCGGCGATCCGCGATCTGGTCGCCCAATGGGTGAAGACCGCGACCCAGCCGGTCAGCGCAGCATAGCTGAGCATGACGGCCAGGCGATAGGCCGTCAGGCTGTCGAGCCACCGGTGGCCCAGAAGCCAGGTCAGGCCGCTCAGCTCACGAGACAGCGGAGGATGCGGGACGCGAGCCGGATTCCAGCGCCAGGCTTCGAAGACGGCCTCCCGTTCGAGGGTGTCGGTCGGCTGGCCGAGAAAGACGTCGTTGAAGAACTCCCGCCCCCAGGAGAGCTGACGCATCGAAGACGCGAAGTAATTGGCCACATCGCTGGCGATGCCGTAGTCGGAGGCCGTGAGGAAGGCGAGGATGAACGCCGCCGCGGCGAGGGTGAGACCCATGGTTCCCATCTTCGGCGGCACTTCCCGGAAGTTCGGATCGACGGTACGGCTCCAGTCGATCATTCCGCCCCCTCACGGCGACGCGACCACCAGACCAGGCCGAGGCAGGCGACGAGTCCCAGCGCCGTGGACAGGCCGCCGATTGCCAGGCTCGCCGGGGCGTACCTGAACTCCACGTCGGCCTGGCCGGCGGGAACCCTCACGGCGCGAAAAACCCCGTTGGCACGCATGACTTCTCCAGCTTCTCCATTCACCGTCACCGTCCAGCCCGGGAACCATCGATCCAGAAGAACGAGCGTGCCGGGGCTCCGGCTACGTGTGATCAGTCGGACCCGCTCCGCTCCCCAGGTGGCGGCCATGATGCGACCGTCTCTACGCGAAGAACCTTCCTCTACTTCCGCTCGAAGCCGCATTTCGGCGTCGGCCTCCAGCACGACGCGCCTTGGCGAATCCGGCGTCTCGAGGATCCGCCGCAACGCCCGCGCCGGACCGTCGGCGAACTCGTGGCCCTCCGCGAGAAACGCTCGGGGGAGCGGGTCAGGGACTTCGAAGAGACGAATTGGAAGCTCGGGGTGCCGCGCGACCTCCACGAGCCCGGACATCGAGTCGGCGGCGGCGGTCGCGTCGGCATAGTACCGCACGTTCATCGTCCGCAGGTAGTGGACGGGGTTGGCCGCCCAGGCGTGGATGGCGGCGTCATGCGTCATGGCGACCGACATCAGCTCGACACCCTGCAGCCCGTCCTGCTGCAGGAAACCGAACGACTGGCCCGCGTTCGGGCCCATCGCCTCGCGGTCCAGGTAGATGTTGGACAGGTCGGCGGCACCTCTCACTCGGACGATCCGGCCCATCGGAGCCGCGACTGGTGTCCCGCGGAACCTGTACTCTCGTCGGCGGTCCATCTCTGCGTCCAGCACGGTGGCCATCCAGGGCCGGTTCTCGTAGATGTCGCTCTCGACCGTCGGGTTCACCGCCCGATGAGCGCTCAGTAGATCGAACGCCGCTACCAGCACCAGTATCCACGCGGCCGACCGCACGCCCAGTAAACGACGGCCGGCCAGCAGGCCCACGGCTCCGGCGCCTCCGAGCAGTGCGGCTAGCCTCAGGGCCGTTCGGGCATAGAGCTCGCCCGCCGAAGCCGAATCGTCGCAGAGGGCCAGACCCGCATCCGCTCCGCAAAGCATCGTCAGTGGCCCGGTTGCACCGTCGAGCACGAGAGCGAGCAAGCCGTACGCGGCGGCGAGTCCGAGGGCCGTCCAGCCGAGTCGGCCGCGGGCGACCGCCTGGCTGCGCCAATGGTCGACACCCGCTGCGCCCGCCCACGGGAGCGCCAGGGCGAACAGCAGCGCGAACTTCTCCGGATAGCGAAACGCGCGGAGTGGCGGAACCCCCTCGAGGAGGAGTCGGTACACGGGGGTCACCGAACCCAGGGCGAGTAGGATGCCAACGACGGACGCCAAACCCCAGAACCACCGCTCGCGACGGCGGAATGTCGTGAAGCCCAGGGCCGCGAAGGCAGCCACGACGACGCCAGGATACAGGCTGAGCAGCCACGGAACGCCGCTGGCTGCCAGGTAACCGGTCGTGAACCCATGCTCCCCGGCGCCTAGCGCCGGCGGGAGGAAGAGGTGTAGCAGCCCGGGCAGCTCCTGGGATCGGCTGGCCGAATAGGAGAGCTCCACGGACAGGGTGCGCACGGATTCCCCGACGTACTCCACGAAGGGGGCCAGCTGCACTCCGGCGACCAGCAGCGCAAGGAGGCCGGCGACCGCGAAGCCGCCGATCTGGCGTGGCACTTCGAGGCGATTCGGCGCGATGCGCAACAAGCCGTGTGCGAACACCACGAGGAGCAGGATCCCGAGCTGTTGCGGTTCCCCTCCGAGAAAAGCGGCTACACATACACCGATGAAAGGCAGCAGCCTGACCGGCTGTCCGCGAGCCAGGTAGTGTCCCCAGGCGAGGAACAGCCAGGGGGCCCAACTCACCGTCTGCAGGTTGTTGATGAAGTTTCCGAGCGACACGAAGTAGCCGCCGAACACGAACGCCACGGCGCCGAAGGTCGTCGCCGCGGGAGAGTGTCCTTCGCGTCGCAGCAGCACGAGCCAACCGACGGCGGCGAACAGAAAATGACCGGCGATCAGCCAATCGACCGAGTGGGGAAACGGAAGCAGATAGAGCAGAATGCTGCCGGGGTACAGCACGCCCGGCTGTAGAGACGCGAAGAACGGCTCTCCGCCAGCCACGAACGGGTTCCAGAGCGGGAAGCGCCCGGCGGTGACGGCCTCCACCAGGTAGCGCTTCATCGGATAGAAGAAAGGGGTCACGTCGCGTCCGAAGAAGCTCTCGCCTCCGAACAGCGCCGGAAAGAAAAAGAGGGCGCCCAGAGCTGCGCACAGGGCCACCGGCAGCCCGAGTCCGACCTCAGCCGGAGAGGCTCGCCTGGCGCTCCCTCGCAGGCCCCACATCACGAAAGAAGGGCACAGCGGGAAAACCCGCTGCGCCCTCCGTGTCGAGTCCGTCCTGCGGACTCACCATATGCCGCCACTCTTACTGCTTGACGACCTTGCCTTCGTCGGCTCCACCGGCGCCCACCTGCAACTGGTAGACGTTGCTGG
>CAZOEX010000010.1:0-21593 GCA_964578925.1 uncultured Gemmatimonadota bacterium
TCGCCAACACGATGCTCCTCTGCGGCTTCCACCACACGCTCGTCCACGAGGGCGGTTGGCGGGTCGAGTGGATCGGCCGGGAGAAGTGGGCGGCCTTCATCGACCCGAAGGGCCAGATCCACTCGAGCCGGCAGCCGCGGGACCCGCCGGAGCTGCCGGAGGATCCGGTCGACGCGCTCATCGCACGGAACCGCGAGGGCGGCGCCGACCCCGACGCCCTCACCGCCGCCGCGCTCTGGCAGCGCGAGCGCGACATCCCCGACGAAGTCCTCTTCCGGGCGCTGGAAGCGGTGGCGCCGGAGCCGGCCGCGCCGGAGCCGGATTAGTCGGCCGGGCGTGGCCGGCGTTCGAGCATCATTTCCGTCAGAAGTGCCAGAACGCGGACACCAGCACGCGGGTCTCGAAGCTCCGCGCGTCCGTGAGCGGAAGGCTCAGCGCGCCGCCGAGAACCAGCGGTTGATCGGCGATCGGTCGCACCCGCAGGCCGGGAGAGAGCGTCAGCGTCTCCCGGTCCGCCTGCGGACCGCCTAAGCCGACGGTGCCGCCCATCTCCAGGACCGGTTCGATGTGCTCGGTCGCGTGGAGCAGCACCGAGAGGTCGAAGCGCAACTCCGGTCCCGACTCGGCCGGCTCGTCCTGGTTCGTGGGGATCGCGTAGCGGGTCCACGCCACTAACTCCCACGGGCCCGCGGCGAGGCCCGCGTTGAGGAAGGGCGCGAATTCGTAGACATCATCGTTCTCCTCCGCGTGCTCCTCCTCGTGCCCCTCGCCCTCCGCATGCTCGTGATCGGGTTCCTCGATCCCGCCGTGGGCGTGACCGCCACCGGTCGGCAAGCCGACCTCCAGGCCGTAGCCCAGCAGCAGGCCGTGCTCTTCGAAGGCGAAGTTCGCGAACTTCGCGATCGCGTGGGTCTCCCCGAGCTCTCCGGCCGAGGCATCGAAATGGGTCCCGACTTCCAGGGCGACGGAGCGATGGAAGGCGTACTCCCCTTCGAGCTCCAGCTCGTTCGCGTTCTCCGCTCCGACGTCCTGATAGCTGTAGTCGAGGCGCATCTTCGTGTCGGGCGACACCGATTCGGCGATCAGCGGATGCGTGAAATGAAGCCCGGCATGATGCCCCGATTCGCCGGCTTCGTGGTGTTCGGACGGTCGGTGGTCGTGCTCGTCGGCCTTCTGCGCGACGGCGGCGCTCGCGAGGGCCGAGCCGGCGATCAGCGCGGTCGAGACTCCGGTGATCAGGTGCATGGCCGCGCCGGATGGGCGAGCGCGTACGTGCAGATTCAGCATGGTACTCCCCTCGATGTTGATTCCGTGCTTGCGCCGGCATGGCGCCGGCGGGCTTACGCGTGAGCGAGGCTCCGCGCGCCGGGGGGAGCGTTCGGGAGGGGAAGCAGGTAGCGCCGAGATCGCGGAAGGAGCCGGTGGTCGGCCGGCTTCGGATCGCTCCGATCTATGGACTCGACCGCAACGACGTACGGATCGGGCTCGGCCGGCACCGGTGACGCGGCCGCGCCGTGGCAGGTGCCGACGCAGGTGCAGTGCGTCCGGTGATCATGTCCGGAACCGGCGTGGTGCCCGTAGGCCTCGCCGGCGAATCCCGCCAGGAATGCGACGGACAGGAGGACGCAGATCGCCCCGCGAATCGGTCCGGGCCTCATCGGCGGCGGGCCGTCTGCTCTCTACTGGCGATCATCCGCTCTACTCCGTCACCCGATCATGATTCTGCGGATACATCCAATGGGAACCCTCGTATCGTAGGGACTGGAGGTGCAGAAGGTCCAACGCCGGTTTGAGGGAAAGCGTTCCCGCGCTACCTTTCCGGCACATATGAGATGCTCGACATTCGTGATGCACCGATGAGCTGTGCCTGCCACTGTCAGGCGACGGGGGAGCACTTCGGTCCGGAAGCCGCGCGCAAGGACCTGGAGCGGTACCGCGAGAAGGGCCCGGACGCGACGACCACGGCCATGCTCGAGGGCATCCGCTCCACGTCGCAACATCACGTCCGGCTCCTCGACATCGGGGCGGGGATCGGCGTCCTCCACCACGAGCTTCTGGGGTCGTCGGTCGACCGGGCCGTCCACGTCGAGGCGTCGCCCGCCTACATCGCGACGGCACGCGAGGAGGACGAGCGCCGGGGGCACGAGGGTCGGGTGGAGTACGTGCTCGGCGATGCCACCGAAGTGTCGGACGACCTGGAGCCTGCCGAGATCGTGACGCTCGACCGCGTCATCTGCTGCTATCCGGCCTGGGAACGCCTCGTCCGAATATCCGCGTCCAGGGCAACGAGGGTCTACGCGTTCAGCATTCCCCACGACCGCTGGTACGTCCGGCTCGGCGTTTGGCTGGCGAATCTCGTTCGTAGCGTTCGTGGCGACTCGTTCCGGGCCTTCGTGCATCCGGTGGACGAAATCGGAACGGTTCTGGAAGAACTGGGCTTTCGAAGGACGTTCCTGCGGAGGACGCTGATCTGGCACATTGAAATGTTCGAACGGGCGGACGCCTCCGAGGCGGCGGCGGCCGCATGATCCGCTACGGCATGGTCGGGGGCGGCCCCGGAGCGTTCATCGGGGGCGTCCACCGGATGGCGGCGCGGCTCGACGGGCGCTTCGAGCTGGCCGCCGGCGCCTTCTCGTCGGATCCGGAGAAGACGCGGCGGATGGGCGCGGACCTCGGACTCGATCCGGACCGCATCTACGAGTCCTACGAGGAGATGGCGGCCGCCGAGGCCGAGCTGCCGGCGGACGAGCGGATCGAGGCGGTCACGATCGTCACGCCGAACCACCTGCACCATCCCGTCGCGATGAGGTTCCTGGAGGCTGGGATCCACGTCGTCTGCGACAAACCGCTCGCGACGACGCTCGAGGACGCCGAGGAGCTCTGCCGCGAGACGGCCGAGCGCGATCTCGTCTTCTGCGTGACGCACAACTACTCCGGCTACCCGATGGTCAAGGAGGCGCGCGAGCGTGTCCGGCGCGGCGAGCTCGGCGAGCTGCGCAAGATCGTCGTCGAGTACTCCCAGGGATGGCTGTCGACGCTGCTCGAGGCGGAGGACCACAAGCAGGCCTCGTGGCGCGCCGACCCCGAGCGGGCCGGCGTCTCCTCGGCGCTCGGCGACATCGGCTCGCATGCCGAGCACCTGGCGCGCTACGTGACGGGCCTCGAGATGGAAGCGCTTTTCGCCGATCTCGGGACGCAGGTCGAGGGCCGGGTCCTCGAGGACGACGCGACGGTGCTCATCCGGTACGCCGGCGGTGCGCGGGGCGTCCTGATGGCGTCGCAGATTTCGGCGGGCGAGCGCAACCACCTGCGGCTCCGCGTCTACGGGAGCGAGGGCGGGCTCGACTGGTCGCAGGAGCGGCCCGACCGCCTGCGCCTCGCCCTGCCCGACGGCACCGAGCGCATCCTGCACGACGGCGCCGACGTCCTCTCCGAACGGGCCGCCGCGCACACACGGCTTCCGGCCGGACATCCGGAGGGATTCATCGAGGCCTTCGCGAATCTGTACCGGAACGTCGCCGCCACGCTCGACGCACGGTCCGGCCGCGCGGAGCGAGGGCCCTTCGACGACGACTTCCCGACCGTGCGCGACGGGGCCCGGGGCGTGTTCTTCATCGGGCGCGCCGTGGAGAGCGGCAAGACGGGCTCGTGGCTGGCGGCCGAGTACGAGCCGCCGGGCTGAGCGGGATCCACGTGCCTTCGCGCGCGTGGCTTTCGGCCGGGACACTTCTCGCCTCGCCAGAGATGCCCGGGTATCTTTCTCGCATGCCTACGCGGACAGTGCTGACGGAGCTTCTGCGGGACTACTTCGAGGGTCATGCCGACGGCCTCGACGCCGTGTATCTGTACGGGAGCGCGGCCCGCGGAGACGCTCGCCAGGACAGCGACGTCGACCTCGGGCTGCTGTGCACGGAGTCGGCCGATAGGCGCTTCTTCGGGGTTCGTTCGCGCGTCGAGGACGATCTCGAGCACTTGCTCGGCCGTCCCGTCCAGGCCGTCGTTCTCGATACGGCCTCTCCCGATCTCGTCCATCGGGTGCTCCGTGACGGCGTCCTGATGTACGAGCGAGATCCGTCTCGCCGCATTCGTTTCGAGGTCGCGGCCCGACGTGAGTACCTGGATCTCCTCCCCGTGCTTCGGGAGTATCGACGGGTGAAGGCTTGACCCGACCGATCACCCTGTTCACCGGCCAGTGGGCGGATCTTCCGCTCGAAGAGCTGGCGGCGAAGGCGGCCGACTGGGGCTACGACGGTCTCGAGCTGGCGTGCTGGGGCGATCATGTCGACGTGCGCCGGGCGGCGGAGGACGAGGGCTATTGCGCCGAGCGCCGCGAGATCCTGGGCGCCCACGGGCTCGACCTCTTCGCGATCAGCAACCACCTGGTCGGGCAGGCCGTGTGCGATCCGATCGACGAGCGGCACCGCGCGATCCTGCCCGAGCACGTCTGGGGCGACGGTGAGCCCGAAGGCGTTCGCCAGCGGGCCGCCCGGGAGATGAAGCTGACGGCGCGAGCCGCAGCGAAGCTCGAAGTCGACGTCGTCAACGGCTTCACCGGAAGCCCGATCTGGCACCTGCTCTACTCGTTCCCGCCCGTATCACCCGAGACGATCGAAGCCGGGTTCGCGGAGTTCGCCGAGCGCTGGACGCCGA
Source organism: uncultured Gemmatimonadota bacterium (assembly GCA_964578925.1). Classification (GTDB taxonomy): domain Bacteria; phylum Gemmatimonadota; class Gemmatimonadetes; order Palauibacterales; family Palauibacteraceae; genus JARFPW01. The sequence continues at coordinate 4,651 of CAZOEX010000010.1, forward strand.
TCCTCGACGCGTTCGAGGACGCGGGCGTGAAGTTCGCGCTCGAGGTGCATCCGACCGAGATCGCCTACGACATCGTGACGGCGCACCGCGCGCTCGAAGCGCTGGGCGACCACCCGGCGTTCGGCTTCAACTACGATCCGAGCCACCTCGCCTACCAGGGCGTCGACTGCGTCGCGTTCATCCGCGAGTTCGCGGGTCGCATCTTCCACGCGCACATGAAGGACGTCTGGTGGTCGCCGGAGCCTCGCCGGTCCGGCGTGTTCGGCGGCCATCTGCCGTTCGGCGACGCCGAGCGCTTCTGGGATTTCCGCTCGCTCGGCCGGGGCCGCGTCTCCTTCGAGGAGGTCATCCGGGCTCTGAATCGTATCGGGTACGAGGGTCCGCTGTCGGTCGAATGGGAGGACTCGGCGATGGACCGCGAGTTCGGGGCGCGCGAGGCGTGCGACTTCCTGCGGGCGCTCGACTTTCCGCCCTCGGACGCGGCGTTCGACGCGGCGTTCGACACGAGGCACGAAGCGGACTAGGGCGAGAGGGGGTCGGGGGATCCAGAAGCGGAGATCTGGCGGTGACCGGGAGCCGGACCGGCGGCTCTTCGCGTTCACCTCCGGAAGCTCGAGCCGCCCCACAGCCACGAAATCACCGATCCGGGCGTAATGCGGCTCGATTTCCTCCAGGGCGTCCGGATCCCCCAGGAAGTACACTTCTTTCCCAGGTTCGGCCCAGCGCACGAGCTCCTCGAGTACGGCGACGGTCCTCGCGGCGCCGTCGAGGCCGATGAACGGGGAGCGCAGCTCGATTGTCCGGCCGGGCTGCATCGGACTGACGGGTTTTCCGCCGGGCGGCGGATCGGGCAGGGGCGGCATCACCAGATCCGTGCGGTCGGGCCACAGAAGAGAGGGCTCGGCCAGCTTCCACTCCCCGTATGGTCCCGCCAGAATCCGGATCGCGAGCGGCGCGATCAGCACGCTTCGCGCCGGGACGGCCGTGCGCAACTCGCCCAGCACCTGCTCGGCCGTCCGGAGTTCGTCGGCGAGTCGCTCCACGCGTGGTAGCCCGTCGTCCACCGCCACGGCCAGATGCCAACCTGCCAGTACCATGGCCAGGGCCGCCCGCAGGACGAAGGGTCGCAGAAGGTGGAGCAGGCTGACCGCCGCCACGACGAGGAGCGTGAACACGGGGAGAAGGAAGCGCGGGCCCGTGAGGCTCCAGTAATACGCTGCGTAGAGCAGCGTCCATGCAGTTACCAGAACGAAGAGCAGCGCGCCGCGAGTCCTCCACTCGGGAAGCCGGAGCATGGCGATGACGCCGCCGAGGCCGAACAATGCGACCGCCCCGGCCGCCGCGCGGATCGAGTCCAGGTAGCCGAGGATGTTCAGCTGCAGGTAGTGGAGACTGAACGCGGCGTCTTCGCCGGTCAGGCCGTATCCCGTGGCCAGGGGCGATCCGTAGGCGACCGTATTGTGCGCGAGGAGGGCGGCCAGAGGCGCCGCGACTCCCACGGCACCGATCCAGGCGGTACGCCGGTGCGCCGCAGAACGAACACATCGAAGCGCAGCGAACGTCCCGATCACGACGGTAGGCAGGGCTGCCGGATAGCGCAGCGCCGGCATCGCGCCCAGGACGAATCCCAGGAGGATCGCTCGTCCCTTCGTCGGCCGCTCCGACCAGAAGTCGAAGGTCAGGAGCGCGGCCACGAGCGCGGTGGCGACGGCGACGTGGGCCATGCCCATGAGAGCCTGTTCGTTCAGTACCGGAAGCGTGGCATAAAGGAGTACTCCGAAGAGCGCGAGCCAGGGGCCGACCCAGCGCCGCGCCAGCAGGAAGAGAAGCAGCCCGCCGAGGACGGCGAGAACCGGGTTGACGGCGAGCGCGGCGGGTACGCCGCCGAGCCGATAGGGAAGAGCCTGGAGCACGGGCAGACCCGGCGGGTAGCGGCTCCGGAACTCTCCGCCTTCCACGTTCAGGAACTGGAGGTCCACGAACTGCGCGGGCGACTCCGGGCGGAGGCCCGTCGTGCCGGCGGTGGCCAGGCCTCGCGCCTGCAACAGATAGCCGGGCGCGTCGGGGTTCGAGAACGTCCCGCTCGAGGTCCCGACGAGCCCGGCTGCGTGTGCCGTCAACAAGAGGCCGAGCCCCAGCCACACGACGATCCGCCGTAGCCCGCTACCTCCCCGGGCCTGTTTCACGCCGCTGCCCCTTCCCGAGCGGCGGCCCTACGGCCGCTCGGCTTCCCAGTTCAGCGTTACGGATGTGCCGCCCGGGGGCGGATCAGGCGTGAGTGGCGACTCCGACTGCGGGTGTCCCGGCAGTATGCACCTTCCCGTGCCGTCGAGCGCCACGGCCAGACCGCCGACGACGTCTCGGATGACCGCTCGGTGGGGGCACGGACGAACCAGGAAGCTTTCGAACGAGAACCGAAGCTGCTGCCCGCGAACCTGTCCGTCGACGACGGAGAAGACGGTTCCGGGCTGCTGAAAGGTCTGCCCCCCCTTCGTCACGCAGGAGTTCGATGTCTTATGGGCGATCCCCTCGAAGCTCGAGCCTGCCTGGAGAAGAGTCATCGAGCCGGCCGATTCGCAGCGAGCAAGCGTGTTCGGTCCTTCAGGGTTGATTCCGACCATGACCGCGATATGGGTCGGCATCCGAATCGACTCGACGTTGTTCCAGGTCCAGGCTCCGCTGACGTCGGGAGGGGGCCCCTTGACGGCGAGCGACTCGTCCGATGACTCGACGGATGTCTCTTCCGATGGCTCGGGCGACGGAGCGGTCACCTCGTCCGCACAGGCCGCGAACAGACCAATCGTGAGTGCCACACCGACAAATCGGTTTACCGCTCTCATGTCCTTCATGCGTACCTCCTCTTGCGCCGTTAGAGTCGGCTCGGACTTCCAGAGTCCCGAGCAGGCCGACCGAGGCCCGAGCGTCGGACTCCGGTGCCGCCTGAATGGAACTTGAGGAGGACGAATGACGTCGCGGTGATCTCACGCTGACCTGTCGGGTGAGGATTCGGATCTGCGCCCGGGGCCCCGTCAGCCGGCCAGGCCCACTTGCCGCAACAGCGTCTCGAAACGGGAATCCGACCGAAGGGGGTCGAAAACCGGCTCCACCTTCAAGAGCCGTAAATGCCACGTCGGCTGCTCGACGGCACGCTCCAACAGGTCGAGTGCCGCGTCGTGTTGGCCCAGGCCGATCCGGATGGCTGCCGCCTGGAAGAGGGTTGCCCCGTCGTGCTCGGCGGCAAGCCCCTCCAACCGGGTGAGCATGCGCAAGGCGTCTTCGGGCCGGCCCATCTTCCCGTAGACGTAGCCTCGAATTGCGAGCGCATCGGGGTGCTGGAGCTCCGGATCCATGCGCTGCAGCGCGTCGAGCGCTTCCTCGAACCTTTCCTGCTGTGCCCGGGCGAGCCCGATGAAGACGTAGGCGCGCTCCGTGCCCGGAACGATGCGCAGCAGCTCTTCGTATGTGGCGATTGCTTCGTCGTAGCGCCGTGCCATGTACAGAATCTGGCCTTCCTCCAGTCGCGAGAACGCGAACAGGGGATCCAGCGTTTGAGCCGTTCGTACTTCGGCCAGGGCCTCCTCGAACCGTCCGAGATTTCGCAGATAGGCCGCGTGGAATCGGCGCGCCCGCGCCGAGCTCGGATCCAGCTCGAGCGCACGACGGAAGTGCACTCCGGCCGCTTCGGTGTCCCAGTAGTAGCGGTCCAGGACAGTGGCGAGAGCGGCGTGCGCCTCGGCCAGTTTCGGGTCCAGTTCGAGGGCGGTCTCGGCCGCCTCTCGGGCCATGGGATAAGCCTCGCTGGCCGGCAGCACCGCGAGGCTCGTCAGGTTGTTGTATGCCTCCGACAGGCCGCCCCAGGCTGCCGCGAACGTCGGGTCCCGGTCCAGGGCCCGGGTGAACCGGTCCCGCGCTTCGCGAGACGACGTCGAGTCGAGTCGGCCGAGAAAGTAGCGCCCGGCAAGGTAAGCCGTGTACGCTTCGGGGTCGTCGGTCCCGGCTCCCTCCGGCAGGCGTTCGGGCGGCCGGATCTGGATTTCCAGCGCCCGCGCAACCTTGTTCGCAATGTCGCGCTGCACCGTGAGAACGTCAGTAAGCTCGACGTCGTAGTCGCCGACCCACAGGGTCTCATTGCTGGCCGCGTCGACCAGTTGCAGTGCAACCCTGAGATCGTCGCCGGACCAACGCACGCTCCCTTCCAGAATGGCCTGTACGTCGAGAGCTTCCGCGACCTCGCCGGCGCCGGGACGAGAGTCTCGGAACTGGAGCACCGACGTACGCGCGATGACCCGCAGGTCGTGGATGCGGGCCAGCGAGGAGATCAACTCCTCGTGAAGCCCCTCCGTGAAGAGGGACTGCTCGGGGTCCGAGCCGAGATCGTCGAGCGGGAGCACCGCCAGCCGGATACCGCTTCGCAGGCCTTCCGCGGTGTCCAGCGCCGCCGGTGACTCGTCCTGCCACTGGAGGATCGCCGTCGTCAGGAGAGCGAGAAGAGCCAGGGCCGCAAGTACTGCCGCAGTTCGACGGTGCTTCGTTGCCGGAGTCGCGGTCGTCATGACCCGCGCGTCGGCATCCGTCCTGGGCCCTGAACTGGCGGCACGTCCGGCGTCGACGCGGGAGCCGGAGCTGTCCGCCGTGGGTGCCGGCTCGGCACGCGTGCGGATCCGCTCGATGAGCTGCCGGGTCTCCGGCGATGGGTCGATCCCGTACTCCCGTGCGAATCGCTCGGCAGCCTCTTCATAGGCGCGAATGGCTCCCGCCCGATCGCCGGAGCGATCGAGAAGTTCGATGAACCGGCGCAGGTAGCGCTCGTCTCCGGGCATGAGCGATACGGCGCGCCGGCCCCAGCGCACGGCGTCCGCCGGGCGTGCCGCCACCGCCCCTTCGGCGAGTCCCCACGCCGCGTTTGCCGCCAGGTCCCGCAGCTCCCTGCGTCGGCCCTCGAGCCAGCGTTCCCATTCGGGGGTGTCGGACAGATGAAAGCCCGCCATGAATTCTCCGCGATACAGCTCGAGGGCATATTCGGCTGCATCGCCCATGACAGCCTCCTCGAAAGCAGCCGCATCGCACCAGATCCGATCTGAATTCAGGCCGAGCTCTTCCTTGCCGCGAGACACGATGGTCTCGCTGCCGAGCGAAAGCCGGAGCTGGTAGATCGACTGGTTCAGAGCTCCCCGGGCGTGCTCGTCATCGAGCTCGGGCCAGAACATGGCGAGGAGCACGTCTCGCCGGTGGAATCCGCGGGGCGTGGCCGCGGCCAGATACGTGAGCACAGCTACGCGCTTGGGCTGCGCGAGAACGGAGCGGATCTCCGTACCGTCCTCACGCGAGAGCTGAAGGGCGCCAAGCGTATGAAACCGGATCATCCCCGTATTCTAGGACATTCGGTGCCATGCTGGCCATCGAGGTGCCATGTACAACGCGTCGGTCGATCTGTCCGGATGCGGCCCGCGACGATCGAGCGCCGTCGACTGCCGTGACTCGCGCCGACACCTTAGATTCGTTCGCCATGAGACTCCCATCCATCGACGAACTCCGGCGCCACGCATCCGCCGCCTTCCGGCGCTTCCCGTACACGATCAGCGCCGGCCTCGCCTCGGCGCTGATCGTCATCAGCGAGGCCGAGGGGTTCAGCGAGGTGTTCCGGTTCCTCACCCGCTCGGGCGTCGGCTACGAGCTGCTCGTCGCGACGACGCTGGCGCTTCCGCTTTTCTTCGCCCTGCGTGTCGCCGAGGAGCGAGGGCTGCTATCCGGCCTGGCGGCCACCGTGCTGCGGGTGCTCGGCGCGGCGGCGCTCCTCTGGGTCGTCTGGCAGTGGCCCGAGTGGTCGGAGAAGTCCCGCTTCCTGCACTACGCCCAGCTCAGCCTCGGCTTCCACCTCCTCGCTGCCTTCGTGCCGTTCGTGCGGGGCGGGGAGCTGAACGGGTTCTGGCAGTACAACCGGGCGCTCTTCCTGCGCTTCCTGATCGGGGTCCTCTACTCGGTCGTGCTGTTCGGTGGGCTGGCGATTGCGCTGCTGGCGATCGAGAATCTCTTCGCCCTCGACGTCCACGACGAGCTGTACCTGGATCTCTGGGGCATCGTCGCCTTCGGCTTCCAGACCTGGTTCTTCACGGCCGGCGTCCCGGAGGATCTCGAGGCGCTCGACGAGCTGGAGGACTATCCGAAGGGCCTGAAGCTCTTCTCGCAGTACGTGCTGATTCCGCTGGTCACCGTCTATCTGCTCATCCTCACGGCGTACCTGGCGCGCATCCTCATCACGACGGAGTGGCCGAGCGGCTGGATCGGCTGGCTGGTCTCCTGCGTCTCGGTGGCCGGCATCCTGTCGATCCTGCTCACTCATCCGATCCGGCATCGGCGGGAAAACGCCTGGATCGTCACCTACGGTCGCTGGTTCTGGCTCGTCATGATCCCGTCCATCGGAATGCTCCTGATGGCCGTCTGGAAGCGCATCGACCAGTACGGGATCACCGAGCCGCGCTACTTCCTGCTGATCCTGACCCTCTGGCTCGCGGCGATGGCCGTCGTCTACGGGATCGTGCGCTCGCAGAACATCAAGTGGCTGCCGGCGACGCTCTGCGTCCTCGCCTTCGTCACTTTCATCGGACCCTGGAGCGCCTACGCGGTCTCGGAGTCGAGCCAGCTGTCGCGGCTCGAGGGCTTGCTGGAGCGGAACGGGATGCTGGAGGAGGGAAGGGCGGTGGCACGAGATGGGGCGGCACGCGGCGACACCGTGTTGGCCGACGACCGGCGGGAGATCGGCGCGGCGATGACGTACCTGTATGCCCACCACGGCACGGAGCCGCTGGTCGGACTGCTCGGCCCGGAGCTGGCCCTGGCGGACTCGGCCGGCGGTACCGATCCGGTGCGGGAGTGGCGAGCGCGCGAACGTGCGCGGGAGGTGATGGCGGAGCTGGATCTCGAATACGTAGACGCCCGGTCCCGTGCCGGCCCGCGCGGCCACTTCAACCTGCGGGCCGACATCGGGGAGGCGGTCGACGTGAGCGGCTACCGCTACGCGCTGGAAGCGGGCCAGGGCCGGACGGCCACGATCGGCGACCGGGAGCTGAGCTTCGAGGTCGTGGGCGAAGCGAACCTGGCCGTGCGGCACGGCGAGACGACGCTGCTGACCTTCCCGCTTCGGGAGCTTGCGGCGAGGGCCATCGAGGCGGAGGGTCCGATGACGACGGGACCCGGCAACCTTCTTTCACGCGAGATCATGCGCGTCGAGGCGTCCAGCCCGACGGCTTCTGGCCTCTACCTGCCGGGCTGGATCTCGGGCCGGCAGCGGGGCGAGCGGATCGAGGTCAACAGTACGAGCGGCCTTCTGCTGCTCGAGGTGTCGGAGGCTTCGTTTACGGTGCCCCCGGACACGGCGGTGCCCTCGGGTCCCAACATGCCCGCGGGGATGGACACGACGACGGGCGGATCGGTCAGCGAGTGAGATGCGAGTCGGCGACCGTCCGCAGCAGACGCCGGGCGTCCTCGTATCGGCCCCCGTTCACGTAGAGATAGACCAGCGTCGTCAGGGCCTCGGCGCTGGAGTCGCGTTCCAGCGCGCGAGCATACTCGGCCTCGGCCTCTTCCCGGAGATCCTGAGAGCGGTACAGGTCACCGAACGCGAAGTACGGCATCCAGAGATCCGGCGCGCGAGTCCGATACTCCCGAAAATACTCTTCGGCCGTCGCGTAGTCCCCCTCGTCCAGAGCGACGTACCCGCGCCACTTGTACGCCGGGGAGAAGGCGGGATCCCGTTCGATGGCCCGCTCGAACTGGCGGGCGGCCGCCTCGTAGTCGCGCAGGTTCCGGTAATAGCGCAGACCGATATACGACGGCAGGTACGGATCGTCCGGGTACTCGGCCGACAGCTCCCCGAGGACCCGGATGGCCCGATCGATGTCGTCATCCCAGAGGAAGGCGTTGAAGGCGTCGATCATCCGCCGCTCGGCTTCCGTCACGCCGTCGGCGTGCGCCTCGGCCCGGTCGAAATACCGCCGGCGATCGGCACGGTCCGTATAGCCGCCGCGATGAAGGTACGCGAGCACGAAGGTGGAGTCCGCGGCGATCGCCGCATCGAGGTGCTCGAGCGTCTCCGCGTCCTGGTAGTGAAACGCGTAGTCGCGGCCCGCCTCGAAGTGTTCGCGAGCTTCTTCGGACGAGGTCGTGACGGGGAGTACCTGTGCCCGGACAGGTGGCGCGTCCAGGGCAAGAACGACGATGGGGATTGCAAGGATGGTGGGAAAAGGGACGCTGCAGGTTCGGTCGAAGACGAGCATTGCGATGACTCCAATCCGGATGTGAGTACGCAACCAGTGGACGACGCAGTCAAGCTATCGGCGATCGCCGTAGCTTGCATCGCTGTGACCATAAGGCTCGCAGGGTGCGGGTGCTGATGACGATAGTGCCGGAGTTCGTTGCACGAAGAAACCTGTTGCCGCCAGACAGGTACTCTCCGGTGCTCCGCCTCGAATCAGTCTTCGAATCGGTCTATGGACTTCCAGCTATGAAAATCTCCCGATGCCTGCTGTTGTCCCTGATCTTTGTCGCCGCCGGGTGCGATCGATCGTCCGACGATCCCGACGTCGCCACGCGCGACTCGGCCGGCGTGACAATCACCGAGAACGCCGCGTCCGAGCGACCGCTGCAGCTCACCGCCAGCCGGATCTCCGTTCTGATCCCCCCGGACAGCGCGCTCAGCGCCGTGCCCTGGGGCGTGGCTGCGGACCCGGCGTCGGGCCAGGTGTATGTCGCCGACTGGAGGGGGACCCGAGTGGCGGTGTTCGACAGCACCGGATCCTTCGTGGCCGACTACGGCCGGGAAGGGGACGGACCCGGGGAGTTCCGCAGCCCGACCGCCGTGGCCCTCGACCCCGAGGGTGCGCTCGTCGTCTGGGACACCGGTCGACGCATCCTCAGCCGCTGGTCGAGCGCGGGGGAGCTGCTGGATGAGCGAAGGCCCGAGGTCGCGTACTGGGGCCCCGGAGTCTCGGTGGGCGCAGGCCGCCTCGTGACGGTGACCAGCGAGCGCGACCCCGACGGGACGGCGCTACATCAGCGACTGGTGTCTCGATCCGGGCAGGACAGGGAGATCCTCTACGAGCTGACGCGCGAGCAGGTGGCGATGGAGCTCCCGTGCATCTCCATGCCGGCGCCGAGGGTGTTCGCCCCGTCGATCATCTGGACGGGCCGCGGAGACACCGTGTACGTGGCCCACCATCCGACGTACCGGATCGACGTCTATGTAGACGAGGCGCTGACCCGAAGCATCCGTCGCGACGTGGATCCGATTCCCGTGACCGAAACGATGGCGCTCGAGTGGGTCGAGGCCGGCCCGTACGCCAGCTTCATGCGGGCCTGCGGTGTCGACGCGCGGGCGATCGTCGACGCGGTCGGCCACGAGGAGGCCCTCTCCCCCGTGCTCGGCATCGCCATCGATCCCGGCGGCCGAATGTGGGTGACACGCACGGCGGAGGGCATGCACGCCGGGTCGGTGGACGTATTCCACGCCGACGGGACGTACGAAGGATCGCTCGCGGACATAGGGATGCCCGTCGCGTTCCTGTCGGACTCGCTGCTGGTGAGCGTTCGCCTGGAAGCGACGGGCGAGCAGATCGTTTCGCTCTACGAGCTCGGAGGCGAGGAACGCGCAGCGCCGACGGAATAGCGCTTGCCGCCCCTGGAGGGCGAAGCCGACGGACGTGTCGGAGTCGGCGTCCGTGACGACCGTCCCCGGCACGTCCTCGCTGTAGAAGAGCGTCAGATTGACGCCCGCGCCCAGGTAGGGTGCCGATCTTCGAGGATTGCATGTCGAATCCCTCCCGCCGCCGGAACGCTGCCGATCCGGTCGGCTGATCCCGCTACCTCTCCGGGTGGCGGGGACCCGCCCACACGCCATATGTTCTCGCCCCCCGATTCGTTCGGGGACGCTTTTATCGGGGCGTGGCGCAGTCCGGCAGCGCGCCTGAATGGGGTTCAGGAGGTCCCGGGTTCGAATCCCGGCGCCCCGATTGCTGGAAACGTTGAATTGACGGGGTATCTGAGGGGTCCGGGGCCTCTATGGTCACGGGCCCCCTGCTACTTTCGGCTGCTACTTTGGGTCGTCCGTCTCGTCGAGCTACGAAGCGCGTCTGCCTTGTATCTCTCAGTCAAAGTGCGAAGGATGAATCGGGGGCGGCAGCTCGGAACTGCCTGGGTCTTCGAGACCGAGACTGAGCGGGAGCGTCGTCTCCGACAATCGCTCGTGTCCAACCCGAACGGATGACGGGGCCTCGAGCCCGAATGTACAAGGCCGGGTGATACGCGAGCCTTCTCGTGCCCGGAGTCCTGTCATGTCTTCCTCCCGTTGCTTCGTCGGCATCGACGTGGCCAAAGCTCATCTGGGTGTGGCGCTGCGGCCGAGCGATACGGCTTGGACCGTGGCCAACGACTCGGCCGGCATCGAGAGCCTGATCGAGCGCCTCAAGTCTTCTCCGCCGGAGTTGGCCGTGCTGGAGGCCACCGGCGGCTACGAAGCTCCCGTGGCGGCGGCCCTGGCCACGGCGGATATCCCCGTGGCCGTGGTCAATCCCCGCCAGGTGCGAGATTTCGCCAAAGCCACCGGCCAGCTCGCCAAGACCGACCGGATCGATGCCCTGACCCTCGCACTGTTCGCCGAGCGCGTCCGGCCCGAGGCCCGACCCCTGCCCGATCCGGTCGGGAACGAGCTGCGGGCCCTGGTCGCCCGGCGCCGTCAGCTCTTGGACATGCTCGGTGCCGAGCAGAACCGGCTCCGGCATGCCTCTCCCGCCTCGGTCCGCAAAGGACTCGAGAAGCACGTCCGCTGGCTGAAGCGCCAGCTCGACGACGTCGACGACAACCTGGACCGGGCCGTCCGCGGCAGCTCCCTGTGGCGCGCCAAGGATGATCTGCTCCGCAGCGTACCCGGCATCGGGCCCATCACCTCGCGCACCCTGCTGGCCGAACTCCCCGAGCTCGGCCACCTGAACCGGCGAGAGATCGCCGCCCTGGTGGGCGTGGCTCCCTTGAACCGCGACAGCGGCCAGTTTCGGGGTCGTCGCTTCGTCTGGGGTGGACGGGCTTCGGTGCGGGCCACGCTCTACATGGCTGCCCTCACCGCCACCCGACACAACCCCGTGATCCGGGCCTTCTATCATCGCCTCCTGGAGCGCGGCAAGCCGCAAAAAGTCGCCATCACGGCCTGCATGCGGAAGCTCATCGTGATCCTCAACGCCATGGTCAAGTCCGACCAGCACTGGAAGCCCGCCATGTCCTGACGACTTGACTTCCAACACGGATGCTCAGGTCTCGCTAGATACAAGGCCGCTCTTGGGCCTCAGCCGTCGATAGACCCATGCCACCGCACTCCAGCTGACGAACAAGATCAGCGTGCTCACCGCCGCTGTCGCGACACCTCGCCTTCCGCTGAGTACGAAATCCACGTTCACCAAGGCCATCTGCGACAAGACGATTACCATCGCTGCTTTGAAAGGCTCACCAATCACCCGTTCAATCCACACGAAGAGAGCAATGTAAACGGTGATGGCGACGACGAAGCCCAGCGGGAGCGGCAGCAAGGGACCGGACGGTGCATCCCCAGCCCTCACCGGGTCGAGTAACAGAAGCACGCCGACTAGGAAGAACGCAGCAAGCGTGAGAAATGCTGCGACGACCGAAGGTATGTGTACGCGCATAGCTTATGCCCAATTAGTGGAGCCAGTCCCAACCATCTGAGGCTCGGAAGTCACTCATGGTACCTATTCGTGTTCGGCCGAAGCGGACCAGGTCATTAGCGTGGTCCTCATGCGAAAGGAGTATCATCATCTAAGCCGTTGAGCTGAAAACGAGACGCGTTCGCCCCGGAGCACTTCGAATGCCTGGGCCCGACCACCCTCGAGGGTGAAGCGGACCTCCCAGTCCCTCTGGATGCCCTCCAGACGTCGATCGGGGTACGTACCTCCTGCGAACCCGAAGCGATTCTCGCCGATCGGCACCAGGTGCACGAGGTCACCCTCTTCCGATCGGGGGCTCCAGAAGCGAATGATCATGCGGCCGTCCTCCACGAAGACCTCATGTATGACCTCTTCCGGGTTGTCGGGGTCCTCGCTTCGGTAGGTCCCGACATACTGCCGCTGCTGCTCCGGCGTCAGCTCGAGCACGTCGGCCTCCGCGATCGGCACGAGCCCGGCGACGAGCTGCGGGCCGGGGCCGTCGAAGATCTCGTGCTCCACCAGGCTGTTCTGAAGGCGGCCCCGGTGGTACCCGCCCCGTGAATGGGTCATGTAGACAACGAGTGCGTCGCTCGAGGGGAACGCTACGACGAACGTGCCCGCCACCCCGCCGTGGTGGAAGGCCTGCGGCATCCCGTCGACGGTCGGGTGGTCCGGTGAGACCAGTACCTTCCATCCGAAGCCGTAGGGGTCACGACCTCCAGCTCCCCTTCGGGTGTGTGGTCGAAGGGCTTCCTCGACGGTCGCCTCCGAGAGGAGTCGGACGCCGTCCAACCGCCCCTTGTTCAGCCACATGGCCATGAACCTCGCGTAATCCATGGCGGTCGAGAATATCCCGCCGGACGGCAGGTAGAAGTTCCACTGGTCGCCCATGTCCCGGGAGACATCCCAGGGCTCCTCATACTCCCCCGTTTGCGGATTGCGACGATAGAGGTCGTTCACGCGCGGCACCCACAAAGAGGTGTCCGGAAAGGCCATCATGTACATGTCATCCAGACCGAGGGGGTCCAGAACGTGCTCCGCCGTGAACGTCGCCACCGGGACGCCGATGACCTTCTCCACGATGTACCCGAGAGCGTCGTAGTTGAAGTTGGAATACGTATACTCCCCGAACGGTCGGATGGGCCCGGCCGCGACATGCGCATCGATCAAGCGCTCGAGGGAGGCCTGTGAGCCGAGCCAGGCATGATATTCCTGCTGATCACGCCAGAACCCATACCCACTCGTATGAGCCAGCAGATGTCGGATCCGGAGGCTGTCGTTGGGGATCTCCGGGATGTACTCGTTCACCCGGTCATCGAGGGAGAGCCGGCCCTGTTCGATGAGGACCAGCACGGCCGTCGCTGTGACCGGTTTGCCCATGGATCCCGCCCAGAACACCGAATTCCGCCGCATCGGGCGCAGCTCCTCCAAGTCGTTCCAGCCGTAGGCCTCGTGAAAGACTGCCTTCCCATCTTTTATGATCAGCAGCTCACCACCGACCAGCTCTCCATTGGCCACCCAGCTGGTGATCTCATCACCCAGCCGGTTCAGCTTTTCACTGGCCAGTCCGACCTCCTTGGGCTCCACGTAAGGGAAGGCCGGGTTTTCGATGCCTGGGAAGGTACGGGTGAGGGGCACCTCTGACCTGCTATCCTGTGCATTGAGTGGAGATACAAAAGCTAGAAACGGTAATATTATTACTAACCAGATACTAAAAAGTGTAATTCTTCTCATAACGCACATTTAATTTACCATTTATCAAGCGGTATAACGGGTTTGCGCTTCAGCTGCGCGGCCACGATGGCCGCCCTTCTCTGCCCACCAAGTTAGTCCGCGTCAGCTGCTACCGCTTGTTAGAAGGCGTCGGTCGTCGAGCTTGCTCAGTCGGGAGCAGCCAGACTTGGAATCGCTTGGTCCCGCCGCCGCAGCGTCCGGGTTCGATCCTGATGCCGGTTTGGGTCCAGGGCGCGTATCCATCGGCCGTGAGTTCCGCCTCAATCGGTGCTTGCGGCCGACCATGGGGCCCAAAGGCTTGTGCGCCAAGACGCGCGACCAGGACCAAGGACTCGTCCTCCGGGTCAGCCGTCGCCTCCTCGAAGCCTTCCAGCGAGTCCTGGCGAGCGTGCAATACCACGCTTCCGTGGGGTGCCCGTCCCGTCAGAGCGTCCCGAACCTCTGCGACGACTCCATAGGTGAAGACTCCCTCACAGGGGAACGAGACGGCACTGCTCTTCATCGCGATTCGCGCTACCCAACCAGCTCCGGGTCGCGCGGATGGGAGTGCAAGCTCGATCGTCTCGTAGCCGATCGCTTCGATGGTAGCCCGGGATGTACCCGCTGGGACGAGGAAGAGTCCTGCGGAGTCACTGAAGGTGCCGCGCCCACCGGCTACTACCGAGGCACGCGGAACCGGTTCGCCCGAGACGGCGTCATACACGCTTCCACCAAGCTGCCCCCCGGAAACAGCCGTCGACACGGCTACGAACGATTCGCTCGGAACGCCTTCAACCCCTTGGGCGGAGCACGGTAGGACGCTCAGGACGGTGAGCGTTAGAGCTCCAGCGAAGGAGGAGATTGATCGAAGCAGGAGGCGTCCTTCTAACATCAATTCGACTGCAAGCGGGACGACTTATGCTGGTCGGCCTAATTCAAACCCGACCGTTCATGCGTCCCTGCAAAGATAGCGACAATATCGGTTGAGTTCGCGAAGGTCGCGAATTTTCCGTCCGTGCATTGGGTGTCGGGTCCCCGTCAGCCCAACCTCGCGAACGCTGAAAACCTGCTACTTTCGCCTGCTACTTTCGCGCTTTCTCCCCCGGATTCGTGCAGACTCGGTCCGACGCACGTCCGGACTCTGACCCCTCCGTCATGGAAAGGCATAGAATCCCGTAAGTCGTTGCAGTGAATGGGGTTCAGGAGGTATCGGGTTCGACCGGCGCCCCGATTGCTGCAACGTTGAATTGACGGAGTATATGAGGGGTCCGGGGCCTGCGCGGCCTCGGGCCCCCTGCTACTTTCGGCTGCTAGTTTCGGTAGCCGTCCTGCCGCCGAGTCAAATCTGTATCGGGTTCCAACGTTCACCCATAAAATCCTCGATGAATCGCGGCGTCCAACACGCTAGCTTGTAACGACTTGACGACTGCGGGATTCCGATGCGAGCCTTGTTGGCACCGAACCTCCAGGCCAGAATTTGCTGATCGGGCTGCAAAATCTTACGCTGAAATAGAGTGAACGGAGAGGTCGTGTATTCACTCGTCCGGCGACAAGTGCCGGCCGCGCCTCAGTCTCCGTCGTTTGGAGGTGAGCCCTCCAGAGACACCATCTGACGGCTAATCGGCTCCCACCTTTTCGGAACACCCCCACAGCGTGAGTACGCAGTGGATGTTTCGTGTTTCCCTACACCTCATCCCGTGCAGGATGCAGGATCACAAGATTCGTGGAGGGATATCCCACATGAACATCCGAAAGAAAGCCCCAGTAAAGCTCCTTGGACTGGTTCTACCTTTCGTCCTGCTCCTCGCATTCAGCCAGCACGGCCGTGCGCTGGACTGCCCGGGCTTGGCAGATCTGCGGATCGAGGATACCAACCTCCTCTCCGCCACTGTGGTCCCGGCTTCCGACGAGCTGCCGGCCTACTGCCGTGTGCTGGGCTACGTGCGCCCGGCGATCAACTTCGAGATTCGCCTGCCCACCGCCGACTGGAACGGAAAGTTCTACATGGCTGGCTGCGGGGGATGGTGTGGTGGGAGTGGTAGCCCCGGTGGTGCCAATTCCATCATTCCTGGCCTGAAGCGCGACTACGCCGTATCGACGATGGACGGCGGGCATTGGGGCGAGAACCTCTTCGACGGCAGGTGGGCCTACCACGACCGGCGGGCAGAGATTGACTGGGCATATCGTGCCGTTCACGAGACCGCTCGGGTCACAAAGGCCATCATCGAAGCCTTCTACAGCCGGTCGCCCGAGTGGTCCTATTTCCAAGGTTGCTCCACCGGCGGGCGCCAGGCGGTCATGGAAGCGTTGCGCTACCCCGACGACTTCGATGGGGTTGTCAGTGGATGTCCCCATCCGAAGGCGACGGGAACCGATATCCAAGGAGCCTGGATCGCACAGGCGAACACCGGCCCGGATGGCAAGAACCTCATTACCCCGGCCGACGTTTCGCTGATAGAAGAGGCCGTCTACGACGCCTGTGACGCCGTGGACGGGCTCGAAGACGGGCTCATCAGCGATCCGCGCGACTGCGCGTTCGATCCGGCGACGCTGACCTGCGGGGGGGATGAGACGGAGGGTTGTCTGACGGCGGATCAGGTCGAGGCGCTCCGAAAGATGTATGCGGGTCCAAGGGACTCGGAAGGCCGACAGCTGTATGCGGGATTACCGCTGGGATCCGAGCCGTACTGGGACTTCTGGATCACGGGTGAGACGGCGAATGTGAACGACGATTTTCGACGGCGTATCAGTACACAGTTCATGCGCTACATGGCGTTCCCGGACGATCCCGGGGAGGAGTATTCGCTGGCGGACTTCGACTTCGACCGCGATCCACAGCGCATGGAGCGTATGGGTAAGATCTACAACGTGGATGACTCCGATCTGGACGCGTTCCGCGAAAGCGGGGGCAAGCTTCTGATGTGGCACGCCTGGGCGGACGCGGCTCCCCCTCCGACGGAGACGATCGCTTATTACGAAGCCGTCGAGGAGCACTTCGGAAGCCGAGAACGCACCCGGAATTTCTTCAGGCTGTTCATGGTGCCCGGCATGGACCACTGCGGCATCGGAGAGGGGCCCGGCATTAAACTCCGCGGATTCGACCCCCTCACGGCGCTGGAGCGGTGGGTCGAGGAGGGCGAGGCGCCCGCTAGCTTGCTCACCACCAAGACCGACTCGACGGGTGCCGTCCTGTGGACCCGTCCGGTCTGCCCGTATCCGAAGCGCGCCGTCTACGATGGCGAGGGTGACCCGGACGAGGCCTCCAGTTTTGGATGTGTGACTCCCGATTGAAGGCACAAAGACACGACGCTAGAGCGCCGGGGGCGGCGAGGCAACGGCATGCAGCTCGCCGGCGACCGTGTCGAGCCAGGGACAGCTTCCCGATTCAGTCTCCGGTTGCTGGACCGGCGAGAATCGGAACGCCGATCCGTTCCGCGAGCTCTCGGAAACGCGGAAGTTCGTGGAGCAGCTCGAACGCTGGGCCGACACCGATGTACGGCATGTTCTGGTTTCTCGCCTCCACGG
>CAZOEX010000011.1:0-283 GCA_964578925.1 uncultured Gemmatimonadota bacterium
GGGGAGAGCCCGTGCGAGACGGCGCTCGATGACGGGTTCGTGCACGACGATCCCCGAGGCTATGTCCCGCGCGATCGTGAGCAGCGCGTCGGCACACAGGAAGGCCTCGGACAGGGCGATCCTGCGGACGGCGGAGTCGTCCAGCGTCCGCTCGAAGCCCTGGACGGAGGCCGTCCACGCGGCGTCCAGCTCGAGGGTGCAGAGGTGGCGGGCCAGGGAACAGGCGCGCTCCGAGCGCATTGGATTCCGCTTGTAGGGCATCGCCGAGGAGCCGACCTGGCTG
>CAZOEX010000011.1:319-21164 GCA_964578925.1 uncultured Gemmatimonadota bacterium
AAGCTCTGCAGCAGCCGAATGTCCTGGCCGAAGCGGCCGACGCTGGCCCCGATCCCGGCGAGTGTCGAAAGTAGGCGATGGTCGACCTTCCGTGGATAGGTCTGTCCCACGACGGGCCAGACGCCGTCGAACTCGAAGCGCTCTGCGAGTCGGACGTTCAGCGTGTCGACCTTCGAGCCGTCCCCGTCGAAGAGTTCGAGGAAGCTCGCCTCGGTGCCGGTCGTGCCCCGCGCGCCGCGGAATCGAAGGTCGGCGAGCAGCGCCTCCACCGCGCCGAGATCGAGCAAGAGGTCCTGCAACCAGAGCGACGCGCGCTTGCCGACGGTCGTGGGCTGCGCGGGTTGCCAGTGGGTGTAGCCGAGCGTGGGGGTATCCTGCCACTGTCGTGCGAAGTCGGCCAGCTCGCTCATCGCGGCGCGCAGCCGTCGCCGCACGAGGCGCAGCGCGTCGCGTATCTGCACCAGCCCGGCGTTGTCCGAAACGAAACAGCTCGTGGCGCCGAGATGGATGTACGGTTTCGCCTCCGGGGCCAGCTCGCCGAAGTGGTGCACGTGCGCCATCACGTCGTGGCGCAGCTCGCGCTCCAGCTCCGCGACGCGGCCGAGATCCACCTGGTTGCGCTTCTCCCGCATCGCGGCCAGCGCCTCGTCGGGAATCTCGACGCCCAGATCCCGCTGCGTTTCGGCGAGCGCGATCCAGAGGTTCCGCCAGACGAGAGACGTCCGTCGGGGAGAGAAGATGTCCGCCATCTCCGCCGACGCGTAGCGATCGATCAGCGGATGCGGATACGAAGTCTGTGGTGAGGTCAAGTTGCAGAGCCTGTTGAAGAACCGGGGCGCGTCTCGTTTTCCAGCGCCACGGGGCCAGCCTGTCTAGCGAATCCCGAAGAAGGTGTTCACGAGCTGTCCGTCACGGACGACCGATGCGAGAATCCTACTGCCCCCGGCGAACGATCGGAAGAGCGCTTCGGCGTCCTCGACCGTTTCGATACGCTGCCGATTGATGCCGATGATCACGTCGCCACGACGGAGTCCCGATCGATAGGCCGCCACGTCGGAAATGTCGACGATCAGGGCCCCGTAGTCCACCGGGAGACCCCGCTCCACCGAGATGCGCTCGTCCACCGTGACGAGCTGAAGTCCGGTGAGCACCTCGACACGCTCCGCCTGCTCGGACGGGAGCTCCATCACCGTCAGCTCCGTCTCGCGTTCGCGTCCGTCGCGGGCGTACGCTACGGGAACGCGCGCGCCGACGCCGGCGTCCAGCAGTCCGACCTCGAAGTCGATCGGGCTGTCGATCGGACGTCCCCCGATGCTGCGGAGCACGTCGCCGGCCCGCAGACCGGCGCGCGCGGCCGGCGAGCCTTCGGCCACGCGACGGATTCGGGTACTCGAGAAGAGGCTCGTGTCGGAAGAGACGACCTCCGGCTCGATGCCGATCCACGGCCGCCGGATGCGGCCGAACTCCTTCAGCTCGCGCGCGATGCGCAGGGCGCGATCGATGGGGATCGCGAAGCCGAGGCCCTCGGAGCCCCCGGATCGCGAGAGGATCGAGGAATTCACGCCGACCACCCGTCCCTCGGCGTTCACCAGGGCCCCGCCGGAGTTGCCCGGATTGATCGAGGCGTCCGTCTGGATCATGTCTGCGAACAGGGTGCCGTCCTCGGCGGCCTCGCCGCGCATGTCGCGTCCCACCCCGGAGATCACCCCGGTCGTCACCGTCGCCTCGGCGTTCGCCACGAAGTGGCCGAGCGGGTTGCCGATGGCGATCGCCGGCTCGCCGACGACGAGGTCGGAGCTCGTCCCGAGGGGCGCCGGCGGAACGGCCCCGGCCTCGACCTTGAGGACTGCGATGTCGAGCAGCGCATCGCCGCCGACCAGCTCCGCCGGCAGCCGCCGGCCGTTGGCGTCCGTGACCACGATCGAGTCGGCTCCGCTCACCACGTGATCGTTCGTCAGGATGTAGCCCTCGCCGTCGATCGCGAAGCCCGATCCGGAAGAACGGGCTCGCCGGTTCCGCTCGAGAGACCGACCGAAGAACTCGGAGAACAGGTCGCGCCGCGCCGGCTGCCGAACGGTCTTCAGCACCGTGATGCTGACGACCGAGGGCGCCACCCGGCGCGAGGCCTCGACGATCGGCGTGTAGCGGGGGCTGTCGGCAGAGAAGGGAAGTCGGTCCTGCGGCGCCGCGGCCGCTCGGGCCTCTTGCACGGCGTAGGATGCGGGTTCGGGGAACGCGGCCGTCGGGTCGGCTTCGTCGGCGACCGCCCGTGCTTCGGGGTGCGGGACCTCGTCCGTGCCGGCGGCGAGGGCGATACCAGCCGCAATGCCGGCGGGGAACGCCACGGCCCCGAGGAGGATCTTCCAGCTCTTGTTCACTCTGTCTCGCTCTCCGTCCCGATTCGACTCAGCGGTCGAGGCTGGTGTTCATCCCGAGCGGGTTCGTCGGCCGTAGCGGGCGACCAGAGTCCGGGGACACCGGCCCGCCGATTCCACCCTTCCGCGTAGCGCACGCCGGAGAGATAGAGCGCCCGAGCCGGGGCCGGTTCCGGCGGTCGTCCCGTTCCGTGATTCAACAGGTCAGTCCACTCGCCTGGGGAACGTCGCCCGCGCCCGACGTCGACGAGCGTGGCGACGATGTAGCGTACCATCCGGTGAAGGAATCGATCCGCGACGATCACGAATCGGAGGTCGCCGAGAGAGGTGCGTGTCCACTCGGCCCGTTCGATCGTGCACACGGTGCCGAGCTCGGGCTGGCCGGCGCGCGAGAGCGCCTCGAAGGAGCGGCGTCCGTCGAGGAGGGCCGCGCCCCGTGAGAGCAGCTCCTCGTCGGGCATCGACCGGGGTTCCCACACGCGGGGCGAACGGAGCGGGCCCGCGGCGCCGACGTAGTACTCGTAACGCCGGCCCGTCGCGTCGTGGCGCGGATGAAAAGCCGGGGAGGTCGGGTGGATACGCGTCGCCGCCACGTCGGCGGGGAGCATGGATCCGAGTGCCTTTCCGAGGGTCGTCGCGTCGAAGCGCTCCGGCGCGTCGAAGGCGATCTCGAGGCCGGCGGCGTGGACACCGGTGTCCGTGCGTCCGGCGCCCAGAACCCGTGTCGGGCGTTCGAAGAGCCGGCGGAGCGTCGATTCGAGCACGCCCTGTACGGTCCGGTGCGCGGGCTGGATCTGGTAGCCGTGGAAGGCCGCTCCGTCGAATTCGACGGTGGCGCGGTATCGCACGGAGTCGTCGGGGGCGGATGGGGACACGCGCTCAAGCTACCGGGAGCCGGAGGCCTGTCAACGACAGACCACCCTCGGGGCCCCGTCCACGCCACCGCTCAGTAGCGGCGGATGACTCCGACGACGATGCCCTGGATGCGGACGCGGTCCGCGTCGTAGACGAGCGCTGCGAGCGCAGCGTTGGCCGGCTGCAGACGCACCTTCCCGCCGGACTCCCGGTAGAAGCGCTTCACGGTCGCCGACTCGTCGTCGATCAACGCGATGACCATCTCTCCGTCGTGCGCGGTCATGCGGGACTGAACGATGACGTAGTCGCCGTCCCTGATCTGCTCCTCGATCATCGAATCGCCGCGTACGCGAAGCACGTAGTGCGACCCCGAGGAGCCCGCGATGAGATCTTCGGGAACGGGAATCGTCTCCGTGTCCTCGATCGCCTCGATCGGTTCGCCGGCGGCCACGAGCCCGAGCAGGGGCAGCTCGACGGCGGCGAGCCGCATCTCGGTCCGGGTGAGCTCGATGGAGCGGCTCTCGTTGTAGTTCTTCCGGATGTACCCCTTCGACTCGAGGTTCGTCAGGTGCTCGTGCACCGTCGCGAGCGAGCGGTACTGGAAGAACGAAGCGATCTCCTCGAAGCTCGGGGAATAGCCGTGCTCGTCGAGGAAGCTCTCGATGAAGTCGAGGATCTCCTTCTGTCGCCGCGTCAGCGCCATCGATGTCTCTCCATGCCCGAAGGGAAACCGAAGCGATCATACCCGAAGAGGAGCCGAAGCGCAATAGCCCGGCACGCCGGCCCGGGGCCGCACACGTTGCCGCATCGGCCGCCGTCCGTATGTTCCGCGCCATGGAACCCTCGAGACGGCCACGGCCCACGAAGCTCGACCGCATCGCCCTCCGGGCCCTGTCGGCGGCGCTCCTGGTGGCGCTTCTCGCTCCTCCTTCCGGGGGGCTCGCGCAGGAGGTGGCCGTTCAGCGGGTCTCCGCCGATGTACGGTCGGCGGTGAGCGATCTGTCCGAGGGCGAGACGACGCCGGTGATCGTGGAGTTCGATCTACCCGATGCACCGGATGCCGCCGCCGTGCTGCCGGATCCCGGGGAAGCGCCGCCCGCCGACGTCATCCGGCGGCTTCGCGCCCGGTCGAGCCTCGCACTGCGCGGCCTGGACGCGCTGACCGGTGACGAGGAACCAGGGGAGGGAGCGGCCGACGCGGGCGAGCTCGTCGACGGCGTTCGGGTGCGCGAGCGCTTCTGGGTCGTACCGGTGGCGGCTGCGGAGGTGACGGCCCGCGGCCTGGAGCGGCTCGAGTCGCTGTCGGGCGTTCGCCGGATTCTCTCCGACGGGCCTCTGGCCGTCTCGCTCGAGCCGCAGCGGCGCACCTTCGCGCCGCCCTCGTACACGTCGGACGCGATGCGGACGATCGGGGCCGACGCGGTGTGGGACCAGGGCGCGACCGGAGCCGGCGTGGTGATCGCCTTCTTCGATTCGGGCGTCGACGGGACGAACGCGATGGTGTCCAGCCGCTGGCGTGGCAACCGGACGTCGATCCGGGCCTCATGGTTCGATCCCTACTACCGCAGCTCCGCGCCGCGGGACCGGATCGGCCATGGCACGCAGGTCGCGGTGGCGGGCGTCGGGGCGCTGGCCGCCGGCGACGTCCTCGAGTTCTCCGACGGCTCGACGCTCGTCGCGGCTGACGGGCTCGATGTCGTCACGGGCACGGCGCCCGAAGCGGAGTGGATCGCGGCGCGGGTCTTCGACAACTACGGAGGAGGCGTGTTCAGCAGGCGCTCCGTGCTGCTCCAGGCCTTCCAGTGGGCGCTCGATCCCGACGGCAATCCGGGAACGGACGACGCACCCGACGTCATCAACAACTCCTGGGGCATCCTGCCGACGGGCGATTTCGACCTGTGTACCGACGTGCTGTACGACGCGATCGACGCGGCCGAGGCGGCGGGGGTCGCGGTCGTGTTCTCGGCGGGGAATGCGGGGCCGTCATCCGGCACGGTCGCCTTTCCGGCCGCGCGCGACGACGCGGCGCTGCGGAGCTTCGCCGTGGGTGCGAGCAGCGGTACGACGGAGATCGCGGTGGCGAATTTCAGCAGCCGCGGTCCCTCGCCGTGCGGCGGCGGGATCAAGCCGGAGCTCATCGCCCCCGGCACGGTTCCGGAGGTACGGGCCGACGGGGCGGGCCGTGCGCGGCTCACCGGACTGACCGTCCAGGGTACGTCGTTCTCGACGGCGCAGGTGTCGGGGGCGCTAGCCCTGCTCCGGCAGGCTCGATCGACGGACGACACGGAAACGCTGAAGCGCTTCCTGATCGACAACGCCGAGGACATCGGCGCCATCGGACCGGACAACGATGCGGGCTACGGCTTGCTGGACGTACCGGCCTCCCTGAACGGGGCGGGGGCCCTCAGCCGGCTCGGCGTCCTGCAGGTGGCGGGGGTGTCGACGGACGCCGAGGGGCTCCTGATCCGACTGCGGAACCGGGGGTCGGCCGCGTGGCGGGGTGGGGAGCTACGCGTCGAGCCGGCCGGTGGGAGGACCGGAGTCCCGAGCGGGAGCGGGTCGATGGCAGCATCCGCCGCGCTCCCCCCGATCACGCCGGGTCGCGTCGTCGTCGCGCGCCTGGCCTGGTCCGGTGCCGCCCGAGGCGAACGCGCCGCCGTGCGGGTGATCGTGACGGACACGGAGGGTCGGCGCGTCCTCTCGCGCCTGGTCACCGCCGGGCCGCCCGACAGCTTCGGCGGCTTCGTGCTCACGGCCGGCCAGCTGTCCGCCGGCGCGAACGACTTCGGACGACTGGGCCGGATGGCGGCGACGGAGGGCTTCGTCTGGCAGGGAACCGAGCTGCTGCCGGCCGGCGGGATCGCCGTCGTGGCGGGCGGCACCGTCTCCGACGGCTTCTATTCGAACACGCTCGGCCGGTACGACATCAAGCGGTTCGGGCCGGCCGCGGACACCGACTGGGCGCCGCAGCGCGCGGCCACCGACGTACAGCCGGCCACCGCCGACGTGCGCTTCGACGACTTCGAGTCCCTCGAGGCGGCCGGGCTCGAGGTGTCCGGCCGCTACGAGGCCACGGACTCGGGTGGCGTCGGGGCGCTCGGCCTGGCGCTCACGGTGCGGAACCGGAAGGGGACCGGATATTCCGACCTCGTCGTCGGGGCGCTCGCCGACTGGGACCTGGCGGGCGGAGAGACGGTGCGGTTCGCGCCGGAGATCGAGGCGCTCGTCGCGGAACCGATCGGCGGTTCGGGGGACGAAGGGATCACGCTGCTGGCCTCCGACACGACCGTGAACGCGAGCGTGGAGCTTCCCCTCGGCACGCCCGGCGGCGTCAGCTTCTACGAGACGGGAAGCGGCGTGCTGGCCGACTCGCTCGTCGACGCGGTCAAGCTCGACCTGCTGCGCGGCGGGAGCCCCGCCTCGTTGCCCGGCGCGGGCACCGCCACCGACAATGCCGCGCTCCTCGGGACGGGTCCCTTCGACCTGCCCGCGGGTGCGTCGATCACCGTCCGTTTCTGGTTGCTCGCCGCGCCCGACGAGGCCACGGCCGCCGCCCGACTCGCCGAGTTGCGGGCCGAGGACGTCCCGCCTCCCCCGGGGCAGGGTGACGCCTTCGCGGCCGAACCGCCGTATCCGAACCCGTTCGACCCGGGGGAGGGTGTGGTGCGATTCCCCTACTCGCTCTCCGGCGCCGACGTGGACGCAGGGGGCGACATGGCACTCGAGATCTACGACCTGGCCGGTCGTCGGCTCTACCGCGATCGACAGCCGCTGGCTCCCGGTGGGGCGCCGCCCGTCTTCAGCTGGGACGGCCGCCTGGCGGGGGGCGAGGAGGTGGCGTCCGGCGTCTACCTCTACGTCATCCGGCTGAACGACGAGACCGTGTCGGGGCGGATCCTGGCGAGATAGTCACTCCTCCGCCATCTCCTTCACCCGTTCGACGTCCGGCCGGACGAAGACCGTCTCCGTTCGTTCCGGCGCCACGGTCCCCGGGCCCGCCTTCCGCGGTTTCCGAACGTACTTCCGGCGGGTCCAGGCCACGGGCACGACGCGGCTGCCCCGCGCCCGGCTGAGCACCGCGGCCACCAGGGCCGCCTCGGCGATGTCGGATTCCGGGGGATTCTGGTCTTTTCGGCCCCAGCGGAGGATGACGTGGGAACCGGGAGCCTGGCGCACGTGGAGCCAGATGTCTTCCGGGGCGGAGTGGTGAAAGGTCAGGTCGTCGTTGCCCCTGGCGGATCGCCCCGCACGAATCTCCCGACCGCTCGACGTACGGTAGACGCGATAGGGGAGCCGCTCCACCCGGTCGCGGCCCTTCCCGCCGCCGGATCCGAGCACCCGCCGCCGCCCGCCCGCCAGCTTCCAGAGCGCGTCGTCCGGACCCTCCGACGCGAGACGCGCCAGGCCCTCCTCGTACGCGGCCACCTGCCGGCGCGCCTTCGCGATCCGCGTCGGCAACTCGGCGGCCGCCCGCTCGAGGCGCTTCGCCCGGTCGTAGTAGTCCTCGGCGTTGCCGACCGCGTCGAGGGTGGGATCCAGCTCGACGCGCACGCTCTCGCCCGAGAAGTCCTCCAGGCGAACCTCGTCGATCCCCGACCGGATCTCGGACCTCCGCGCCAGCAGCAGATGGCCCAGCTGCCGGAGCTCCTCCGGGTCGCGGGCCGTGTCGACCTCGGCCTCGAGAGCGCGGATCTTCTTCGCGGCCCGGTCGCGGCGTTCCTCGAGCGCCTCGCGGAGCCGGGTGGTCTCCTCGGGCTCGAGGGCCGTCCGGAGCGCGCCCATGATCTCGGGCGAGCGGCGGGCGAAGGCGGCGAGGGCGTCGAGCGTCGAACCGACACGCTCGGCTCCGGGCCGATCAAGCGAGCAGGCATACGGACGGAGATCGGCGCCGTCGGCCCCGTCTCCGTCTCCCTCCGGCAGAAGCCAGCCCTCGGGCGGGTCGCGGAGCGCCGCGGCGCGCAGTCCGAGATAGCGCGCGAAGCTCGCCTCTCGAGCGTCGGGGTCCGCCGGCGCCTCGTCCGGCTCGCCGCCGAAGACCGCGGCTTCGTTCATGCCGCTGAGCCAGGCGACGTGGCGCCGCGGCCGCCCACGGCCCGAACCGATCAGCTCGTCGAGTCCCTCGATCCACTCCTTCTCGTCGGGGGGAGCGTCGGCCCACCGCCGGTCGGAGCCGGGGGCGTTCCACTCGTCCCCGCGGCGCGCCGGCGACCGGCCGAGATCCGGGACCAGCACGGCGGCGACGCGGCCGTCGACCACGTGGAGCGCATTCCACCGATTCGCCGCGAGATCGAAGGCGATTCGCTCCGCGGCTGCTTCGGGGCCGTCCAGCTCCACCTCGAGAACGCGCGTGTCGGCGGGAGACTGGATGGAGATGATCCGCCGCGGACCCTCGAGGAGCCCCCGGCCCTCGTCGCGCCGCCAGCCGGAATCCCCCGCGACGCCCGGCGCCATCCCCACCGGCAGGAGCGTGCCGTGGAGCGGGTGGAGCAGCCAGATCCAGCGCTCGTCGGCGAATTCGAACCGTACGCTTCGGCTCTCGCGATCGAATCGCAGGGCCTCGAGCCGGCGGCCCGCCCAGCGCTCGTTCATCTCCCGGGCGAGCGCGCTCACGAGTACGGAGTCGAATACGAGGGGCATGCGTCCTTTCGTCCGGTTGGAGGCCGTCGAAGAACCGGGGCCTCCAGCGTTGCGTGCTCTCCAGTCGTCCGTATTCTAGCCAGCATGGCATGCGAGCATCTACTCGGGCGGTCGGACCGCTCCCCGGATCCATGGCTTCGATGATCGAGCTGCACCCGGTTGTCGAGGCGGCGGGGCTGCGCGACGAGCTGCCGGAATGGGCCGAGCTCACGGAGCCGCGCCGCGACCACGTGCGGCGGGTGGCAGGGCTGCTCGACGAATGGGCCGAGATCCTGGAGCTGCCCGACGAGGAGCGCATCCGCTGGCGCGCCGCCGGACTTCTGCACGACGCGCTGAAGGACGCGCCGATCGAGGAGCTGCGCGAGCTCGTCGGCGACGAACACTGGCCCGATCCGGTGCTGCACGCGCCGGCCGCCGCGGCTCGACTGGTCCGCGACGGGGTGGAGGACCGGGGGTTGCTGCTCGCCGTGGCGTACCACTCCGTCGGGCATCCGTCTTTCGACGAGCTGGGCGTACATCTCTACCTGGCCGACTACCTGGAACCGGGCCGTTCGGACGGGGGGCACCGGGCGGCTTTGAGGGAGAAGATGCCGGCGAGCCGGTCGGACGTACTTCCCCGGGTGATTCGCCGCCGCATCGGGGCGCAGCTCGACGCGGGCTACGTCATACTTCCCGCCTCGATCGGCTTCTGGAATCGAGTGGTCGAGGAATGAGGGAGCGGCTGCACACCGGGATCGTCGTGGCCGTGCTCCTGATGGTCGGCGCTCTGCTCGGGTCCGTTCTTCTCGAATGGGGTTCCCGGCGGGACGGTCCGGAGATCCCCGCCGACCGGGCGCCGCTCTCCCGGCGCGCGGCTTCCGATCTCGACCGGGAGCGGGTAAGCCTCGAGGTTCTCAACGGAGCCGGGGACGTGGGGGCGGCGGAGCTGATGAGCGAGAAGCTGCGTGACATGGGGTTCGACGTGAAGACCTTCGGGAACGCCCGCGACTTCGAGCAGGAGCGAACCGAGCTGCTCGACCGCTCGGGTCGTCCGGGCGCCGCCCGGGCAATCTCCGACTCGCTCGGCGGCGTACCCGTGCGGGGGGAGCCGGCGCCCGAGCTCTACCTGGACGCGACGCTGCTGCTGGGCGACGACTGGCGCGAGGTGCTGAGTCGCGTCTCGCGCTGAGCGGCGTCAGACGGAGGTCTCGACCCCCCGCTCGAGCCTGAGCTGGCCGCAGGCGGCGGCGATGTCCTGGCCCCGGGGCGTCCGTACGGCGGACGCCACGTTCGCATTCTGCAGGACTCTCAGGAAGGCCTCGATCGCGGCCTCGCCGCTCGGCTCCCAGTCGCGGCCCGGAATCGGGTTCCACGGGATCAGGTTGACGAATACGTTGCGCTCGCCGATCAGGGTGACGAGTTCCCGCGCCGTCTCCACCGAGTCGTTCAGCCCGGCGATCAGCGTGTACTCGAGGGTCACGCGGCGGCCCTTCCGATCCATGTACTCGTCGATGGCCGCCATCAACTCGGAGATCGACCAGCGCTTCTCGATCGGAACGAGCTCGAGGCGCAGCTCGTGGCCGGGGGCGTGCAGTGACACTGCCAGCTCGAAGGACTCCGGGAGCGCTGCGAGCGCGCGGATGCCGGGTACGATCCCGACCGT
Source organism: uncultured Gemmatimonadota bacterium (assembly GCA_964578925.1). Taxonomy (GTDB): domain Bacteria; phylum Gemmatimonadota; class Gemmatimonadetes; order Palauibacterales; family Palauibacteraceae; genus JARFPW01. The sequence continues at coordinate 10,829 of CAZOEX010000011.1, forward strand.
CGAGACCGTGATGCGGCGCGCTCCGAGGCCGAAGCCGTGATTGAGGATCCGGAGGGAGTCGAAGACCGCCTCTCGGTTGGCCAGAGGCTCGCCCATCCCCATGTAGACGACGTTGTCGATGCCGGTGCCGCGTTCGTAGGCCTCGCGCGCCACGCGGTCGGCGTTCCGAAACTGGGCCACGATCTCCGCCGCCGTGAGTTGCCGGCGGAAGCCGAAGTCGCCCGTCGCGCAGAACCGGCAGGCCAGCGCGCATCCAGCCTGCGACGAAAGGCAGAGCGTCACCCGATCCGACGTCGGGATCAGCACCGACTCGATTTCCTCGCCGTCCCTCAGCCGCCAGAGATGCTTGATCGTACCGTCGCTGGAACGCGCCTCGAAGGACTTCTCCAGTGGATCGAGGGAGAACAGCCGGGAGAGGCGGTTCCGCAGCTCGAGCGGCAGGTTCGTCATCTCGTCGAAGGAGAGGACCCGCCGTTCGTAGATCCAGTCGAGCACCTGATCCACCCGGTAGGAAGGTTCGCCCTCCCGTTCCATGGCGCGTGCCACCGCCAACCGCGCCTCCTCGGGCGCGAGATCGAGAAGCTCGACGCGTGACGTCTCTGCGGGCTGTGCGGCGAATTCCACCATGTCTCCGGGCGATCGAAGGTCGTAGAGCTTGCTGACGGCCGGCGCATCCGGTATATCCGAGCGCCCTCGGGGCGCGATGGGCGGCCCGATCGTCTAAATTACCGTCTCGCTGACGAAGATACGCATCGAACGGGCCGCGCGAACCCGCGCCGCCCTTTCCACGAACCGTGCCGTACGGAGGACAGCCATCGAGAAGACGAAGACCGGGGCCACGGAGTACCGCGACATCGGCTGCGGAGAGTTGCGGCCGGAGCATGCCGGCCGGACGCTGCGCCTGGCCGGATGGGTGCATCGCAGACGGGACCTCGGCGGCGTCCTCTTCATCCATCTGCGCGATCGGTCGGGGCTCGCGCAGCTTTCTTTCGGGCCGGACTGGACCGATACCGAGGCGAGGGAGATCGCCGACGGTCTGTCGCCCGAGGACGTGATCCAGGTGACGGGCGAGGTGGTGGAGCGGCCCTCGGATGCCGTGAACGAGGAGATGGCGACCGGCGAGGTCGAGGTCCTCGTTTCGGAGATCCGCCGGCTCTCGCACTCCGACCCCCTGCCGATCCTCGTCGCGGTTCCGCCGGAGGAAGACCTGCCGTCGGAGGAGCTGCGCCTCAAGCACCGCACGCTGGACCTCCGGCGTCCGGAGATGCAGCGGAACTTCGTCGTTCGCCACCGGGCCACGCAGGCGGCCCGGAAGGCCCTCTCCGAACTCGGCTTCCTCGAAATCGAGACGCCCTACCTGACGAGGCGTACCCCGGAGGGAGCGCGGGACTACCTGGTCCCGAGCCGGATCCACCGGGGCGAGTTCTACGCGCTTCCGCAGTCGCCGCAGCTCTACAAGCAGCTGCTCATGGTGGCCGGCTTCGATCGCTACTTCCAGGTAGCCCGCTGCCTGCGCGACGAGGATCTGCGCGCCGATCGCCAGCCCGAGTTCACGCAGATCGACGCGGAGATGAGCTTCGTCGGAGAGGAGGACGTATACGCGGTCTGCGAGCGAATGCTGACGCGGATCTACGACGAGGCGCTCGGCGGGGCGCTCGACACGCCCTTCCCGCGAATGACTTGGAGGGAGGCGGTCGAGAGCTACGGCACCGACAAGCCGGATCTCCGGGTCCAGTGGACGCTGTCCGATCTGACGGATTCGCTCACCGGAATAGGGTTCGGGATCTTCGATTCCGTGGCCGATGCCGGCGGCCGGGTGCGCGGCGTCGTCGTGCCGGGTGGTACGGAGCTCAGCCGCCGGCAACTCGACGAGCTCGACGAGGCGGCGCGCGGCGTGGGCGCAAAGGGAGTTCTGTGGGTCAAGAGGAACGAGACGGGGTGGAGCGGCCCGGTGGCCAAGGTGCTGGATGGCGCCGCGGGAGAGAAGTTCGCCGCCGTGCACGGTATGGACATCGGTGATCTCGTGCTGATCGTCGCCGGCCCCGATCGCGAAACGGGGCCCGCGCTCGACGTCCTTCGCCGCCGCGCGGCGGCCGAGCTGGGAGCCGTCGAGGAGGATGGAGCGGCCTGGCTCTGGGTGACCGACTTCCCCCTGTTCGAGGAGGATCCCGAGACCGGGCGCCCGGCCCCCACCCACCACGCGTTCACGATGCCGAAGGACGTGACCCCGGACGCGCTGCGCGAAGACCCGTACGCCACCGGATCGCGGGCGTACGACCTGGTGCTGAACGGCACGGAGCTGCTGAGCGGCAGCATCCGGTGCCACGATGCGGCCCTGCAGCGGGCGATCCTGGAGGTGCTCGGCATGGACGTCGACGAGATCGAGGCCCGTTTCGGCTTCCTGCTCGAGGCCTTCCGCTACGGCGTTCCGCCCCACGGAGGCTTCGCACTCGGACTCGATCGCCTCGTTGCGATGATGCTCGGCGCCCCGTCCATTCGAGAGGTGATCGCTTTTCCGAAGACCACCGCGGCACGCGGCCTGATGGAGGGAGCCCCCTCGGCCATGGAACCGGAACTGCTGGCAGAGTTGGGACTGCGGCCGGCATGACGGAAGCCACGAACGTGCAGCGCGAGGTCCCGGCAGACGGGGCCGACGAGCTTCTGCTCGCCGGGGTCAACGACATCCACCTGAAGACGCTGGCGAAGCTGGCCGACGTCCGGGTCATCCTTCGCCGCGACCGGTTGATCCTGAGCGGCCCGAGCGAAGCGGTCGAGCGCAGCATTCCGGTCGCCCGCCGAATGGTCCGCATGGCCCGTCTCCAGCGCACCTTTTCGGCCGCCGACGTGGAGCGCTTCTTCGCCGAGGCTGAGCGAGCGCCCGTGCCGGACGCCGCCGAGACCGAGGAAGAGGAGGAGGGGGTCGCGCTGCCCGGGGCCCGGAAGGTGATCCGGCCGAAGTCCGAGGGACAGGCCCGCTACCTCAAGGCGATTCGCGAGAACGACATCGTGGTGGGAATCGGGCCGGCGGGTACGGGGAAGACCTACGTCGCGGTTGCGATGGCCGTCGACGCCCTGGTGCGGAAGCGTGTCCGGAAGATCATCCTGACGAGGCCGGCGGTCGAGGCCGGTGAGGCGCTCGGTTTCCTGCCGGGAGACATCCGGGAGAAGGTCGATCCCTATCTGCGGCCCCTGTACGACGCGCTCGAAGACATGCTACCGCCGGACCGTGTCCGGAAGTCGATCGAGGAGCACGTGATCGAGATCGCGCCGCTGGCCTACTTGCGAGGGCGCTCGCTCTCCGACGCGTTCCTCATCCTCGACGAGGCGCAGAACGCCACCACCGCCCAGATGAAGATGTTTCTGACGCGCCTCGGGTTGAACTCGCGGACCGTCATCACGGGCGACAAGACGCAGATCGACCTGGCGAATCCGGCGGAATCGGGACTGCTGGAGATCGAGGGGATCCTCAGGTCCGTCGAGGGAATCGAGTTCGTCTATCTCGACGAGGCGGACGTGGTTCGTCACCGGCTCGTGAAGGACATCATCCGGGCGTACGCTCGGACCGACGAGCCAGCGGATGCCGATTCGGACGGTGGCTCGTGAGCGCCGCCCGGGTCAGGGACAGCTGGCGGGATCTGCTTCATGCGGTGAACCGCGAGCCGGAGGACGATTGGAAGGCGCTGGCCGCCCATCACGGATCGCGAGCGCTCGTCGTGCTCTTGCTGGCGTTCGGCCTTCCCCTGCTCTTCCCGGGACAGGAGGGTCCGGAACAGAGCCGGCTGGAGCCCGGCATGGTGGCGCCGGCCGACGTGATCGCCTCGTTCGAGATGCCCGTTCCCAAGCCGGAGGAGCAACTGCAGCGGGAACGCGCGGACAGGGAGCGCGCCGTACCGCCCATCTTCCGTTTCTACGAGTCCGCCGCGGATTCCTCGACGGCTCGCGTGTCGACCTTCCTGGACGAGCTGGCGGGGGCGCTCGCCGCCTCCGAGGGCCTGGAATCCCCCGAGATCGAGCAGGTGCTTTCCGAGAACGACGTCTCCCTGGGTCCGGCTCAACTCGAATACCTCTCGTCGGCCGCGAACCGGCGGGAGGTACGCGCGAGTCTCGAGCGGGCCTACCGCGAGCTCCTGCCGGCCGGCGTCGCCTCGGTGCAGGCGGTCGGCAGCTACGATCACGAACGGGTCGCGCTCCGCAACGGCGAGGAGCGCACGGCGCGTCGCGACTCCCTGACGACGGTCGGGGAATTCGCCGAGGATGCGTTCGAGTATGCGCCCTCCTCGGTGGAGGGTTTTCGGACGTTCCAGAGCCTGCTGCTCGCCTTCACCGTTCCGAGCCTCCGGCCCGACGAGGCCGCCTGGAGAATGGAGCGGCAGCGGGCCAGCGCCTCGGTCGACTCGACCATCGGGACGATTCTCGAGAGCGAACGCATCGTCACGGCGAACGAGCGGGTCACCCGCGCCCAGTACGAGCGGCTCCAGGCGTATAACGAGGAACTGGCGCGACGCCGCGGGAGCTTGATGAACAGGGGTGGACGGCTCGCGGGGCGCGTCCTGTTCACCGCGCTCCTCCTGGCGCTGATGGGCGGGACGCTCTTCCTCTTCCGACCGGAAGCGTACCGGGAGATCCGTCACTTCCTGATCATCATCGGCCTCGTGGCGACGTCCGTCGCCGGCGCCGCCGCGGTCGAGCACCTCGGGCTGCCGAGCCCGTTGATTCCCATCCTCGTGGTCGCTCTCGCGGTCGGCACGGTCTACGACGGGATGATCGCCCTCGTCGCCGTGCTCGCGTCGACCCTTCTGCTCATGGGCCTGGCGGCCCTGGCACCGCTCTACGATCCGGTCACGCTCGCGCTCGGCGGCTGCGTCGCGGCCCTCGGCGTGCGCGGTGTGCGGCGGCGGCGACAGAGCTGGGTGTTGATCGCCGGGATCACGACCGCCTACCTGGTGGCCGGCCTGGCGCTGACGCTGTTGGGCGGATTCTCGTTCGGATCGATGCTGCAGACGGTCGTGTGGGGCTTCCTCGGCGCCACCCTCTACACCGTGTTGACCCTCGGCGGCTTCGTGCCTCTGCTCGAGAAGATCACCGGGATCAGCACGACCCAGACGCTGCTCGAACTCTCCGATCTCAACGCTCCGCTCCTCCGTGAGCTGTCGTTGAAGGCGCCGGGGACCTACGCCCACTCGATCAACATCGCGAACCTCGCAGAGGCCGCCTGCGAGGCGATCGGGGCCGACTCGCTGCTGGTGCGAGCGGGCTCCTACTATCACGACATCGGCAAGATGGTGAACCCGCAGTACTTCGTGGAGAACCAGCCGAAGGGAAGGAACCCGCACGATCGACTTCCCCCCCTGCGGAGCGCCGCGATCATTCGCGATCACGTGCGCGACGGCGTCCGGCTCGCGAACGAGCATCGACTGCCTCCGGTGATCCACGACTTCATTCGGGAGCATCATGGGACCTCGCTGATTCGCTACTTCTACGACGAGGCAGTGGAAGAGGCGGGCGAAGAGGGGAAGGACGAGGTGAATCCCGGCGACTTCGCCTACCTCGGGCCCAAGCCGCAGACCCGAGAGACGGCGATCCTCATGCTGGCCGACGGCATCGAATCGGCCACGCGCGTGCTGGGCGATCCGACGCCCGAGCGAATTCGCGCCACGATCGACGCCATCGTCGAGGCCCGTTTGCGGGAGGGCCAGCTGGATCAATGCCCGCTCACGCTTCGTGAAATCGACCAGTCCGTGGCGGCCTTCGCCCGGGTCCTCGTCGGAATGTACCACCGGCGGATCGACTACCCGTCCGGGGTACGGGCGCACGACGATCGCGAGCAGGACCGAGGCCGGCAGGAGCCGGCACGATCGACGCCCGTGTCGGCGGCGGCGACCCCTCCCCGGCAGCGGAGCTCGCCCGGCTCGGAGGATCAGCTCGAGGCCGCGCTCGAGTCGGCCGACGTGACCGATCCGGAGGCGTCGCTCCGGGCGGCGGACGAGTAGCGAGGCTTGGCGACGATTCTCGTCGACGGACTCGACGTCCACGGACTCGCGCAGCTCGAACCGCAGGTGGAGGCAGCCGCGCGGGCCGCCCTGGACGGACAGTCGCTCACCTCTCCCGACGACGCGGAGGTGTCCATCGCCTTCGTCGGAGACGACGAGATCGGCCGGCTCAACCAGGAGTGGCTCGGGCGGAAGGGCCCGACCGACGTGATCTCCTTCGGCCTCGGCGAAGCGCCCCTGGTGGCGGACATCTACATCTCGGTCGACACGGCCCGACGCAACGCCGACCGCTTCGACGTGCCACCGCGCGAAGAGCTGCTTCGGTTGGTCGTGCACGGCGTTCTCCATGCCGCCGGGTACGATCATCCCGAAGGTGAAGACCGCCTGACGTCCGAGATGTTCGTATTGCAGGAGCGTCTCCTGGAGCGGTTGCTCAACCGTCTCTCCGAGAGCTAGCCTTACGGCTCGCGGGGCGGACGGAGTCGACCCCAGCGCGCACTTCAGCGGGATCGTCGTAGACATGCGGAAGATGCTCCAAAGACTGCGGCGCTACGTGATCACGGGGCTCATCGTGATCGCGCCGATCGGAGTGACGGTCTTCGTGCTGTCGTGGCTCTTTCAGCGCCTCGACCCGATTCTCGGCCGCTACCTTCCCGCCATCGAGGGACGGCAGATACCGGGGCTCGGCCTCGCCGCCCTCTTCATCATACTGGTCCTCGTCGGCTGGTTCTCGCAGCGCGCCATCGGTCGCCGGGCGCTCGGTGCGTGGAACGGCTTGCTCGAGCGCGTGCCGTTCGCGCGCCGGCTGCACTCGGCCTCCGCTCAGATCTTCAGCTCCGTGCTCGAGCGGGAAAAGCTCTTCCAGCACTGCGCACTCATCGAATTCCCGGACGAGGGTTCCTGGGTGCTCGCCTTCGAGACGGCGTCCGCTCCCGCTGAGATCGAGGACGTGATCGGCGAACCCTCGGTCAGCGTGTTCCTGCCCACGGCGCCGAATCCGACCTCCGGCTATCTGCTGATGCTTCCGAGGTCCCGGGTCCGGCGACTCGGCATGTCCGTCGAGGACGGATTGAAGCTCGTCCTGTCCGCGGGTGTCGCCAGTCCAGGAGACCCCATCGTGGCGCAAGCCGGGGACCCGGCGGTGGCCGGATGACCGGGCCTTCGGAGACCCGATCCGAGGAGCTTCGCACGCTCCTGACGGGTGAAGGTGAGGCTCTCGACCTCCACCTGGCCGATCTGCACGCGAGCGACATCGCCGACCTGATCGAGGAGCTCGATCAGGAGGAACGTCTCCAGGTGCTCCGGCGCCTGGCCCCGGAGGTCGCGGCGGACGCCCTGTCCGAGATGGAGGAAGTCGAGGAGCCCGCCGAACTCCTGTTGCTGCTGGATCCGGGGCACATCGCCGCCATCGTCGAGGAGATGGCCGACGACGACGCGGCCGACATCATCGGCGAGCTGGAGCCGGACCGGCAGGCCGAGGTCCTGTCGACCGTCTCGGTGCCGGACGCGGCGCAGATCGAGGAGCTCCTGCACTATCCGGAGGACACCGCCGGCGGGATCATGACCCGCGACGTGCTCGCGTTGCGGTCGAAGCTGACGGCGGGCGAGGCGATCGCCGAGGTGCGGCGCCAGGGCGGCGACGGAGACTTCTACACGATCTTCGTCGTGGGGCGCGACCGGAAGCTGGCAGGCGTCGTGTCGCTGCAGGATCTCGTCGTGGCCGACCCGGAGACACCGATCGAGGAGCTCACCGAGGATCCGGCGGCCGTCGTCCCCGTGTCGATGGACCAGGAGGAAGTCGGACGGATCCTGTCGCGCTACAACATCGCTTCGATCGGCGTGGTCGACACGATCGGCCGGCTGGTCGGCCGCGTGACGTTCGACGATGTGATCGACGTGTTCGAGGCCGAGACGACCGAGGACATCCTTCGCTTCGCCGCGGTATCCGACGAGGAGCAGGTTCGCGGTTCCACGGCCGACGCCATCCGCAGCCGGCTGCCGTGGCTCGTGGCGAACCTGTTCACGGCCGTCGCCGCGGCGAGCGTGGTCTACTTCTTCCAGGCCACGATCGAGCAAATCGTCGTGCTCGCGGCGGTCATGCCGATCATCGCCGGGATGGGGGGAAACGCGGGAACACAGGCCCTGGCCGTCACGATCCGGAGAATCGCCGTGTCGGACGAGTCCCTGGCCGAGCGCTGGCAGGTGATCGGCAAGGAGCTGATGGTCGGGCTCGTGAACGGGTTCGTGATCGGGGCGATCGTGGCGATCGCGGGCCTGCTGCTGGCCGACGATCCCCTGTTCGGCGTCGTCGTGATGCTGGCGATGTGGGGCAACCTCATCGTGGCCTCGGCGGCCGGGGCCTTCATCCCGATCTTCCTCGAGAGCCTCGGAGCCGACCCCGCGGTTGCGTCGTCCATCTTCGTCACCACGCTCACCGACCTGGTCGGGTTCTTCCTGCTGCTCGGCCTGGCGAGCGCCATGCTGTTGTGAGCTCGGACGCGAGCGCCGATCTGACCGCGCCGCAGCGTGAGCTGCTGGAGCGGTTCCGCGGGGGGGAGACGCTCGCCCTGTCACGGGCGATCTCCCTCGTCGAGAACCAGCGACCCGGTTTCGAAGCGCTGCTGCACGCGCTTCACGCCCGGGTCGGGCGGGCGCGGCGCATGGGGATCACCGGCCCCCCGGGCGCCGGCAAGTCGACCCTCACGGCGGGTCTCGCCCGCCGTTTCCGCGAGGCGGGCGAGACGGTGGGTGTGGTGGCGGTGGATCCGAGCAGTCCGTTCACCGGCGGCGCGCTGCTGGGGGATCGCATCCGCATGAACGACCTGGCTACGGAGCCGGGCATTTTCATCCGCTCGATGGCGACCCGCGGTTCCCACGGCGGCCTCTCGGCGACGACGCGCGAGGCGACCGATCTTCTCGACGCGTTCGGCTTCGACCGGATCCTCCTGGAGACCGTGGGGGTCGGTCAATCGGAGCTCGAGATCGCCTCGCAGGCCGACACCACCGTGGTCGTCCTCGTTCCGGAGTCCGGAGACGGGATCCAGGCGATGAAGGCGGGGCTCATGGAAGTGGCCGATCTCTTCGTGATCAACAAGTCGGACCGACCGGGGGCCGACCGGCTCCGAAAGGAGATCCGCATCGTCACGCACCTGCGCGAGCCGGCAGCGGAGGCGAAGGCCGAGCCGTGGGAGGAATGGGATCCGCCGATTCTCATGACCGTGGCCTCCCGGGGAGAGGGAATCGAGTCGCTCGCCGACGCGCTCGACCGCCATCACGCCCACCTGGTCGATGCCGGGGCGCTGGCGGCGCGTCGCCGCGCCGCCGCGCTCGAGCACACCCGGATGGTGCTGGAGCGGACCGCGACCCGGTGGGCCGATGAAGGCTGGGCGCGAGCCCTCGCGGCGGAGTCCGATCCGCTGGCGGGGGGAGCGTCGCCGTACGAGGTGGCGCGGCGCATCGCCTCCGGGATGGGGCCGGCCGCCGCTGACACCCCCACCCCGGCGGATCGAGACGGCTGACCGTATATTGCACGGAGTGGAAAGCGAATCCGTGCAAGGACATGCCATGCATCAAATCGTCGACGATCGTCCCGACTCTCCGGCGGAGCTGCGGGCGGAGGTCGAGCGCCGTCGCCGCGAGCTCGCGGAGCTCGAATCCGCGCTGCGGCGCTGGGAGGAGGCCACCGACGCCGTTCCGAAGCGGGAGGACGCCGAATTCTCGACCGTCTCGGGTCGTGAGATCGAGCCCCTCTACACGCCGCTGGACATGGAGGACTTCGACTACATGGACCGGTTGGGCGTGCCGGGCGAATATCCGTTCACCCGGGGCCCGTACCACACGATGTACCGGACCCGGCTCTGGACGAAACGGCTGTTCTCGGGCTTCGCGACGGCCGAGGAGACGAACGAGCGGTACAAGTTCCTCCTGGAGCGCGGCCAGACGGGCCTGTCGGTAGCCTTCGACTTCCCGACCCTGATGGGCTACGACTCCGACGACCCCCTCGCGGAGGGGGAAGTGGGCAAGTGCGGTGTCGCGATCTCGAGCCTGGCGGACATGGAGACCCTGTTCGACGGCATTCCGCTCGACCGGGTCTCGGTGTCGATGACGATCAACGGCCCGGCGATCATGCTCTACTGCTTCCTGCTCGCGGCCGCCGAGAAACAGGGCGTGCCGTTCGAGAAAGTGCGGGGGACGATCCAGAACGACATCCTCAAGGAGTACATGGCGCAGCACGCCTGGATCTTCCCGCCCGAGCCGGCGCTCAAGGCGATCGTGGACATCTTCGAGTGGTCGGCCGAGCAGGCCCCCCGGTTCAACACGATCTCGATCTCCGGCTACCACATCCG
>CAZOEX010000012.1:0-20856 GCA_964578925.1 uncultured Gemmatimonadota bacterium
TCGAGTCGCTGCTCTTCGCCAAGTACCAGATGTTCCGCAACGTCTACTGGCACCATGCCGTCCGCGCCGCGACGGTCGCCTTCCGCCGGCTCATCGAGGGCGCCCTCGACGCCGGTCTGCTGCGTCGCGAGGAACTGGCGGGACCGACGGACGAGGAGCTGCTGGCGACGCTGGCGACGCGCATGGAAGCGCGGGACGGTGACGATACGCCCGTCCTCGGGGCGTTCCTGGAGGGCCTGACGAACCGCCGGCTGCCGAAGCGGGCGCTCGAGTTGTACGGCGACGAACTGCCCACGGACCTCGGCGAGTGGATCCCGGGTCGCCGCGACCTGGTGCGCCGGGTGGAGGATCGCCTCGCCACGGATCTCGGACGCCGGCCCGGCGAGGTCATGGTGGACTATCCCGCGAACCCCCGGATGCTCGACCTCCGGCTCCTGCTCGTGCGGCGTCGGGGGGAAGTACAGCGATTGACGTCGTCCGGCGAAGAGGGATTGATCGACCTGCCGCGCATCGGCCGGGCGCTGCACCACACGACCCGGGTGCTCCGTGTCTTCACGCTGGGGCGCCTGCCCGGCGCGCTGGATCCGGAGCCCCTGTTGACGCTCTTCCGGATGGGGGAAGCCGAAGCGGAGCAGCGCTTGACCGACGAGGAGCCCCTGGTCCGCGCCTGACTACGTCTCCTCCACCCTCACGAGCAGCACGGTCACGTTGTCGATGCCGCCGGCTTCGTTCGCTGCGCTGACGAGCGCCTCGGCGCGGGCCTCGAGCGGTTCGTCCGTGGCGAGCAGCTCGGCGATGCGCTCCTCGGCGACCATATCGGTCAGGCCGTCGGTGGCCAGCAGGAACAGGTCGCCGACGCTCAGCTCGCCCCGGTAGAGATCGGGAGTCGGGCTCGGGTCCGTGCCGAGCGCCCGGGTGATGATGTTCGACTGGGGATGGCCGACCGCCTGCTCGGGCGAGATGAGGCCGCGATCCACCTGTTCCTGGACCCAGGAGTGATCCCGCGTCATCCGCTCCAACCGGCCGTCCCGCATGCGGTAGGCCCGGCTGTCGCCGATGTGAGCGATGACGAAGGATCCTTCCCGTCGCAGCCGGAGAACCGTGGCCGTCGTACCCATTCCGGAGTGGGCCGGATCCTCGTCCGCCTGACGTTCGATCTCACGGCCGGCGGCGAGGAAAGCATCGACGAGCTGCTCGGACAACGCCTCGATCGAATCGCACTCGCGGCACGCCGAGTCCCCGATGGTCCGGGAAGCGATCGCACTGGCCACTTCGCCGGCCGCGTGTCCTCCCATCCCGTCGGCGACGACGAAGACACCGGACTCGGGGTTCGAGTACACCGAGTCCTCGTTTCCAGCGCGCACCTGGCCGACGTCACTCTCCGTCGCACTCGTCCATCCGAATCCGGCCATGCACTTATCCACCGGAAAGCGCCGCGGTCGTGTCCGCTGTCGCTTCTTCGGCCACGCCCGAGGCGAGCTGCGCCACTGCGGGACACCGGGCCGGTTCGGTCCAGTCGACGGTCCGCTCCTCCTCCCGATCGGCGCTGGCGACGAGGCGTGTCGAGGTCCCGTCGTGGCGCGTCGCGAAGTCGACTCTGCCGCGAGGCCCCGCCAGGGCGCCGAAATACACGAATGCTTCCTTGTCCTCCCCGCGTTGATAGCGGCGGACCTCGGCCCATTCCGCCACGTACTGCCGGCCGTCGAAGCGGGCGAGGAAGAAGAGGGAGCTCGCCTCGTTCTCCGGGGCAGCGCCGTCGAGCTCGTCGTTGACCAGGTATGTCGCCGCCATCGCGGGTCGCTCGTCCCCGGGCCACGGCACGGCCTGCATGTAGGCCCGCTGCGCGAGGTACGGTCGATTCTCACCGCCGGCTCGCAGCAGGTTTTCCGCCAGGACGGGACCGAACGTCCGCATGCGGTTGTCCGTGACGGGCCGGTCGTAGCGGCGGGGAAGACCGGCCGCGCCCTCGCCCGCCCTGGCGAACGCGAATTCGGGTGGCGAGGCGTCCGGCAGCAGGAGGACTCGCCCGGTCCCGACGGAGGGACAGCGCGTGTCGGTGCTCGGGGTGCTTCCCTCGATGATGAGCGTGCCGATGCGGTGTCCACCCGCATGGAGCGGCAACTCCGTTCCGGGTGCGTAAAAGGCCGAGTCGAAGCGCGCCCGATAGGCCGCATCGATCTCCTCCGGCAACGCGAGCTCGGCGGGTGCCCCCTCGACGATTCGCGCGATCGGTACGATGCGAGCGGCGGTGGCGTCGAACGGACTCAGGCGAGCCACGTAGATGAGACTCCCCTGCGGGAGTGGCTCGACGACATCCCGGTCCTCGTCTTCCCCTCCCGCCGGCTCGGGCTCGGGAGTGGGGGCCGGGTTGATCAGCGCCAGCGTCGCCCCGTCCCACTCGACGTCGCAGGCGGAGACGGAAGCGAGAATGGCAAGGACGAGAACCAGCGTCCGAGTGGCGACCCGCCGTGAACTCGAACGTCTCTGACCGTAGATTTCAATCGTCTCCAGCGTGGAGGATCAGAATACCGTGAACGGCAAAGCTAGACGCCGGTCCGGCAGCGTACAATATGGGTCGAACGGAAGGCCGCGTGTCGGCGAGCTCCGCGCGATCGAATCGAGATCGACACGAACGAAAACGAGAGGTCAGATGGACCGGGTTCGCTTCTACCACCATCCGTCGTGCAGCCTGCACGACACGGGATGGGGGCATCCCGAACACCAGGGACGTCTCCGCGCCGTCGCTTCGGCCGTCTCGACCGCACTTCCGGACCTGCATCCGCACGTGGTGTCGGTCGAGGGCACGCCCGTCGAGTCCGCTCAAGTGCGAATCATACACACGGAGCGTCACCTTCGGTTCGTGCAGGAAGGCGTGGAGTCGGCGGTCGAGGCCGGAGCGCCCCGGAGGCTCGACGCCGATACCGTCGTGTCGGACGCTTCCTGGGATGCAGCGCTGGCCGCTGCCGGCTGCGTCGTCGACGCGGTTCGGGCCGTGTGCACGGGGGACGCCCGTGCCGCGCTCGCCGCCGTCCGTCCGCCGGGCCATCATGCCGAGTCGAACCGGCCGATGGGTTTCTGCCTCGTGAACAACGTGGCGCTCGCCGCGGCGGTCGCTCGCCGGGAAGGGTTGGCGAACCGGGTGCTCATCGTCGACTGGGACGTGCACCACGGGAACGGAACCCAGGAGATCTTCTACCGGGAGCCGACGGTTTTCTACCTCTCCCTGCACCAGAGTCCCCACTACCCGGGCACGGGCGGGATCGACGAGCGGGGCGCCGGGATGGGGGAGGGCACGACCCGAAACCTACCGATGCCGCCGGGTCTCGAGCCCGAGGCGTACGTCGAAGCGCTGGAAGCGGCCGTGGAAGAAGAGGCGTCGGAGTTCCGTCCCGATCTGCTGCTCGTCTCCGCCGGCTTCGACGCGGCTCGCGGAGACCCGCTCGGGGGCTTCACGCTGGAGACTTCGCACTACGAGCGCCTCACGCGGCGGCTGATCGAGATCACGGCCCCGTGGACGCGCGGCCGGGTCGTTTCCGCCCTGGAAGGAGGCTACGATCCGGCCGCCCTGGGACGAAACGTGGCAGGACACCTGCGCGCCCTGGTCGACGCACCGTATCCCGATCCGGACAGCCGGCCCGGATCGAGCGGGTCACACCTCCGCCTGGTGGAGTGAACGCGTGCGCGGCCGACGATCCGGGCGATGGAGTTGGCGAGTCGCTCTGGCCGGGCTCTCCGCGATCGGCCTCCTCTGGGCCGTGCCGCTCGGGGCGCAGACCGTGCTGGGTACGGCGGTGGACGCGACCGACGGTTCACCGGTCACGGGCGCTTTCGTCGTGCTGCTGGACGAGGAGGGGGTGGAGCGCGACCGGGGCCTCACGAGCACCCGCGGCGCCTTTCGGCTGCGCGCCAGCCGACCCGGCACGTATCGACTCAGCCTGGAGCGGATCGGATTCGAGGACCTGGTGACCGAGACGTTCGAGCTGGCGGCCGACGAGACGCTCAGCCGGCGGCTGGTCGCGAGCGCCCGGCCCATTCAGCTGTCCGAGATCCGCGTTTCGGGCGGAGAGGCTCGCTGCGGCATTCCACCGGACGAGGCGCGGGAGTTGAGCCGTGTGTGGAACGAAGCGCGAAAAGCGCTCGAGGCGACGGCCTGGACCAACCGGCAGTCCTATTATCGGTTCGACGGCCTCATCGTTCGCCAGGTGCTCGACGACGACGGTGAGCCCCGGGGGCCGCCCGAGTACGAGCCGATCCGTCTCTATGGCCGCCATCCCTTCCGCTCGGTCCAGGCGGACGACCTGGCCTATGGGGGCTGGGTGCAGCGTCAGGGCGTCGAAGGGCTCAAGTTCTTCGCCCCGGACGCCGAGGTGTTGCTCTCGGACTCGTTCCTGAGCCGGCACTGCTTCCGGCTGGCAGGGGACGACGCCGCCAGGAACCTCGTGGGCGTCGAGTTCGAGCCGCGGCCGGACCGCCACATCCCCGACATTTCCGGCGTGCTCTGGGTCGATCGTGCGTCGGCGGAGTTGCGCTCGCTCGAATACCGGTACGAGAATCTCGAACTGCCCGTCGATACGGAACGCCTCGGCGGACGCGTCGAATTCGACCATTTGCCCGACGGCGGCTGGATCGTGCGAAAGTGGGAGATCCGGACGCCCCTGGCCGAGATCGATCGGCAGAGCCGGGCCGGTCGACGAGAGCAGCGGGTTCGCTTGACCGGCATGCGACTCCACGGACAGCTCGTGCTGGCCGTCTGGCGTACGGGAGACGTCCAGGCGGCCCCCGGGGCCGAGGTGCCGGCGGGGGTAGCGCCCGCGAATCCGCCGCCCGACGAGATCATCAAGACGTACCCGGCGCCGGAGCGGCCCTGAGGGACGGGGACGTCAGAGCAGCGACTCGGGATCGCGATCGATCTCGAGCCGGCAGGCGCCGTCGACGGGGTCTTTTCGCGCCGTGTAGCGGAGAAGGTCGCCCAGGTCGCCGGCGTTCCCCGATTTCAGCAGCATGTGCCAGCGCCAGCGGCCGCGGAGTCGTTCGATCGGGCATGGGGCGGGACCGAGCAGGGCGACCGTGTCCTCGAGGCCCGCCGCGGCGACGGCGGCCGACAGCCAGTCGGCGAGTCCGGCGGCGGCGTCGGCCACGTCCGTCTCGTCTTCGCCCGAGACCACGAGGTTGGCGAGCCGTACGTGTGGCGGATAGCTCGGCCCGGCACGATCCTCGAGCTCTTCCTGCGCGAAGGTCACGTAGTCGTGAGCGAGCGTGTGACGGAGGGCCGGATGGTTCGGACGCAGGGTCTGGATCAACACTTCGCCGGGATGGGTCCCCCGCCCCGCCCGCCCCGCGACCTGGGCGAGCAGCTGGAAAGTCCGTTCGGCCGCCCGGAAGTCCGGCAGATTGAGCCCGACGTCCGCGTCGATCACTCCGACGAGCGTGACGTCCGGAAGATCGAGCCCCTTGGCGATCATCTGCGTACCCAGGAGGATGTCGACTTCGCGGTCGCGCACCCGGCGCAGGATCTTCTCGTGCGCCCACTTCCCACCGGTCGTGTCGATGTCCATACGGGCGATTCGGGCCGCCGGGAACGCCTCCCCGAGCACGCGCTCCACCTGCTCGGTGCCGAGGCCGCCGAAGGAGAGCTCGGGGTCGTCGCACTCCGGGCATCTTCCCGGCGCCTCCTCCTCCCACCCGCAATGGTGACAGACGAGCCGGGCGCGGCTCCGGTGCCACGTCAGGGTCACGCTGCACGCCGGGCAGGCCGCCACCCAGCCGCAGGCCCAGCACTGCTGCACCGTCGAGTACCCGCGACGGTTGAGCAACAGAAGCACCTGCTTCCCGGCGGAGAGTCGTGTCCCCACCGCGTCGGCGAGCCGGTCGGAGAGGACTCGTCGACGCGCGGTGTCCGCCTCGTCGCCTTCCCTGCGTTCCGTCTCGCCCTTCCGGCGATCGATGAGCCGGACCTCCGGCAGCGGGTGCGCCGTGGCCCGCCGGTCGAGCTCGAAGAGACGGTAACGGCCCCGCCGCGCGTTGTCCCAGCTTTCGAGCGAGGGCGTGGCGGAGCCGAGCAACAGGAGGGCCCCCTCGCGCCGGGCTCGCATGGCGGCGACCGCGCGGGCGTGATACCGGGGCGTCTCGCCCTGCTTATAGCTTCCGTCGTGCTCCTCGTCGATCACGATGATCCCGAGTTCCGGCAGGGGCGCGAAGACCGCGGACCGCGTACCGATCGCGACGCGCTTCCTTCCGTCGCGGAGCGCCCGCCAGGCGTCGTGCCGCTCGCCCGTCGACAGGGCGGAGTGGAGTACGGCGATGCCGTCGCCGAAGACGGCCCTGAAGCGGGCGACGGTTTGCGGTGTGAGCCCGATCTCCGGCACGAGGATGAGGGCCGATTTCCCCGCGGCGAGGGCCGTCTCGATCACATGCGTGTAGATGACGGTCTTGCCCGATCCGGTGACGCCCCGGATCAGCGCGACGCCGGGATCGTCGCTCCGCAGCTGCTCGCGCAGCGCCGAGACGACGGCGCGCTGATCGTCGTTGAGCGCTTCGGGCGGCGGCTCGACGGGAGCTCCGGTATCGAACGGATCGCGTTCGACAGCCTCCTCGGTGATCTCCGCCAGGCCGCGATCGACGAGCCCGCTCACGATCCCGCGTCCGAATCCGAGCCGGTTGTCCAGGTGGGCGACGATCGCGCTCCCCCCCATCGTCTCGAGCACCTCGAACAGCTCCCGCTGGCGCGTGGCACGCCCGAACGCCTCCTCCCGTTCGAGCAGTGTCGGCAGTTCCGCGGTGAGGCGGACGACCTGGCGAGTCTTCGGCCCGGCTCCGGTGGGCCGACGAGTCGTGAGAATGCCGGGCGGCAGCGCCGCGCGATGCACGAGCCCGATCGGCGCCACGTAGTAGTCGGCGATCCAGCGACACAGGTCGAGGAGCCCGGGACCGAGAAGCGGATTTTCGTCCAGAACGTCGAGAAGCGGCTTGAGTTTCACCGGCGCGTCTTCGCCACCCCCCACCGCGTCAACGAGCCCGATCTCCTTCCGAGGCCCGAACGGCACGCGAACACGGACGCCCGGCCGCACCCGATGAGCCATTTCGGCGGGCACGGCGTAGGCGAAATCCTGCAGAACCGGCCGGGGCAGGCTGACCCGGCACACGGCACGGTCCGAGGAATCGTCGAGACGGTTCAACACTCGTGCTCCTTGACTCCGGGATCGGGTGAATCCACACTATCGCGACCAACTGAGGAGGTCGCGTACAACATGGGATGTCTCGCTCTCAACGCCTCGTTCGAGCCGCTGACCATTCTGCCGGTTCGCCGGGCGCTGCGGCTGATCATCGACGGGAAGGCGGAGGCCCTCGAGGTCGACGAGTCCCGTCCGTACCGGTCCGAGCGTGAAAGTTTCGCCGCCCCCGTGGTCATCCGCCTCGTGCGCTTCATCCACGTGCCCCGCCGCTTCCGGCGGCAGGTCACCAATACCTTCCTCTTCGCCCGCGACGGCTACAGCTGCCAGTACTGCGGACGACACCGACGGGAGCTGGGCTACCGGGAGTCGTTGACCCGCGACCACATTCTCCCGATCTCCCGCGGCGGCGACAACGACTGGCTCAACGTCGTCACCGCCTGCAGCCGCTGCAATCTACGGAAGGGAGACCGGACGCCCGACGAGGCCCGCATGCAGCTTCGCACGACGCCGGCGGAGCCCACGGGGGTCGAGCTGATCTGGGCCGTGCGAAAGGTCACGCCGATCCAGGCGCGATACATCCGAATGTTCTACGGCGAGGCGGCGCTGGAGGCGCTGGAAGGCTGATGAAGATCCGGGGCGCGGTCCCGCGGATAGCGGAGTCGACGGGAGATGGGCATCGGTAGCTTCGGGTTCGCCGAGATGGCGGTGATCTTCCTCATCGCGTTGATCGTGTTCGGACCCCGGAAGCTGCCGGAGCTCGGACGTACGATGGGGGCGGCGATGCGGGAGTTCCGACGAAGCCTCAACCAGATCCAGCGGGAGATCGAGGAAGCCGACCCGGTCCGAACCATGCGCGACGAGACACGGTCGATCCTCGGCCCGGACCTGAAGGACGGGCCGGGGAGCGGGCGCACCGGCGAAACGAAGCCGGGTGAAGACCGGCCCCGGAACCATCGGACGGGCCCTCGTCCCACGGGGCCCCGGCCCCGTCCACGGGATTCGAGCGCGTCCGAGGAGCCGGACGGCGAGTCCGGCTGAGCGTCAGCGGGGTCCTGAGACAGGCTCCGCTGACGAGCCGGAGCGTGTACTACTTGGAGACCTTCAGGCTGTAGTCAGCCGCCAACTTGCAGCGGTCCCCCTCGACAACCTCTACCGCCTTGCACGCCGGATTCCGGCAACGCTGCTTGCGAACGAAGATGTCCTCGTCCTCCACCTTGACGCTGGTTGCGTCACTCGACTCCGTAATCTGCACATCGGTGGCCGGATCATAGTCGGGATCGTTCGGCCGTCCTCGGAACCAGACGCTGTACACGTGATCGTCGGTGGCATCGTCGGGGTTGGAGAGCTCGTTGAGATCGACGCGGATCCGGTCATTGAAGTCGTACACACCATCCCCGTCCGAGTCCTTGTCCAGCTTCATGCTGAACGACCCGGTGTTGAGTTCCACGTCGTTGAACATGGCGACGAGGGGATGGTCGGCCTCGGGACAATCCGACGTCTCGTAGCGGAGCGAATAAGTCCCCTCGGCGTTCAGGCCGTCGGCCGTATTCTCACCCGTAAGGTCGATCGTGCCGGTCCCCGTGGTGGCGATTCCGAAGCCCTCGTAGGCGTCCGGGTTGTCGTCAGGGAAGATGATCGAGATGGGGCCATCGCCACCGCCGTCATCGCCGCCGCCGTCGTCTCCGCCATTGCACTGCGGATGATCGGGCCTGTCGTCGCAGGTCCATTTGGCCTCGAGGGCATCAGACGACGTCGCCTCGGGTCCCGTGGACTCTCCACCACAGGCGAACACGACGACTGCGACGCCTATGAGCGTCGACAGGATACCTGGTGAGATGCTCCGCATGGGTGTCCTCCCTCCATCACTCGAACGGGGGCAGCCGCAATGCTCGATGTCCACTCATCGAACGACGAGAATTGCTGCGGCCGTGCGCACTTTTTATGATATCCGGGCAGTCTGAACGAATTCTCACGCGATTCTTACGGACCCCCTTCCGTGGTGAGTCGGGGGAGCGATGTACTCTCTGAGCTTGCTGGGCGGCGTCTCGCTCGCCGGGCCCGAAGGCCCGTTGAGTGGCAGAGTCGTACAGCGCCGGCCGATCGCTCTCCTGGCGATGCTCGCTACGTCCGAACGCTTCACGATGAGTCGAGACGCGCTCATCGCACATCTCTGGCCCGAGGCATCAGCCGGCCAGGCGCGCCCGCGGTTGTCCACCGCTCTCTATGCGATTCGCAGATCGCTCGGTTCCCGGGCCGTTGAATCGCTTGGAGACAACCTCCGCCTGAATCCCGATGTCGTTGAAGCCGACATCGCCCGATTCGAAGAGGCGTTGACGGCAGAGGATTTAGAGCGAGCCGTGGAGTTGTACGGCGGGCCGTTCCTGGACGGATTCCACGTACGCGGCAGTCGGGAGTTCGAGCGCTGGGTGGACGCACGCCGAACGCAATACGCGAATAGCTACGCCCGTGCACTCGAGTCACTGGCAGATGCCACCGAACGGCGTGGCGAGCGCGTGAAGGCTGCTCGGCTCTGGCGCCGTCTCGCAGAGCACGATCCCTACAATGCCCGGGTGACCCTGCGTCTGATGCAGGCCCTGGATGCCGCCGGCGACCGAGCTGCCGCACTGAAGAGAGCGGACACGTACGAGCGTCTAATCGTCGAGGACCTCGGGGCCGAGCCGAATTCGGAAGTCACAGCCCTCGCCGGACGACTGCGGACGACCGACGGGTCCCCGTCATTCTACGCTGAGAGGCGGGAGTCCGCTTTAAGGGACGACACGGCCGAAGGTCTCGCCGGGTCGGCGGCAGGCACCCTACAGGATCGACGTCCGGGGAGGCTCCTGGTCGTAACAGGAATGCTTTTGATGCTGGGAGTACTTTCGGGGGCAGCGTGGCTCCTGCACGGTCAGGTCGAAGGCCCGGCTGCGACGGCGGAGGCGATCCGAGTCGCCGTCCTGCCCTTTCAGGTTCGCGGGCCCCAGGAAAGCCAGTATCTCGGTGAAGGCTTTCCACTGCTTCTGAGTGTGTCCATCGATGGAGCGGGACCGGTGAGGAGCGTGGATCCGGAGGCCGTATTCCGAGCCACCAGAGACAGTTCGGGTTCCGCCGGAGACGGTCGACCTGCCGTCGTGGTTCGCCGCCTCGAGGCGGACGTCTATGTCACCGGCGATATCGTTGTCGGAGAGGATCGTCTCACTGTGACGGCGCGACCGCACGGCCGAACTCAGCTCATCCGCTCCAGTCCGGTCACGGTGGAGGGCCGAGAGCAAGAGCTCCCCGCTCTCGTCGACGACGTCGGGCTCGGGTTGATGGGCAGCTTGATTGCAGAGCGTCCCACGCGATGGACGGGCGTCGCGATCAGGAGTACCGACTCCCTCTCCGCTTTGAAGGCGTATCTGGAGGGTGTCGCGTTCGATCGCCGGCCGATCGGGGGATACCTGCACGAACACCGTGCCGCGGCGGCGGAGGCATTCGAGCGCGCCATCGAAATCGACAGCACGTTCGCGCTGGCGCACTACGAGCTCGCTTCGACGATCGAGCTTTCCGATCCGGCCAGGGCCGCGCGGGCGATTCGTGACGCGATTCGCCACGCGGAGGGCCTCCACTGGCGATATCGGTCCCTCCTCGCGGCTCTCGATCTGAGACTGAAGGGTCGCCACGAAAAGGCGGAACAGCTCTATACGGCCGTGGTGGATCGGTATCCCATGACGGTGGAGGCCCACTTCGATCTCGGGGAGATGATCTTCCACGAAGGGAAGCTTTACGGCAGGTCCGCCCTGGATGCACGCAGGCCTCTGGAACACGCCTTGAGATTGGATCCGGGGAGGACGACACTGGCGTGGCGGCTCGGCGTGTTGTCGGCGATCGAAGGGGACGCCGCCGGCGCTGCGGCGCAGTTGAAGGCTGCCCTGGGCGAGGAGTGGGTTCCCGGGAAGGTCATGTCTGCCCTCGCGATGGGCGGACGGTTGAGTCAGCGCATCATCGGCGAGCTTCGCGAGGCCCCGCAGCGTACCGTCTTGAATAGTACGACTTCGGCCACGTTGCTCGGCGATTTCCAAAATGCCGCGCTCGTCGCCCGGCTCCTGACGGAGGATCACCGGCCCGCCGTCGCGCGCCTTCAGGGATACTGGTACCTGGCCCAGCTCGAGACTGTACGGGGACGATGGACAGCCGCGAAGGGTGCGCTGCGGGAAGCCGGCGTTCTCAGTCCCGGGGTGGCGCTTCAGGAGTCGGCGCGTCTCGCGGTGCTGCCTTTCGTCCCGGCCACTCCCCGGTACCTGGACTCACTCCGAACGAGACTCGAAGGATTCGATCCCGAAAGATCTTCAGGGCTACGGATGCAGCCTCTGCCGGAGGGAGCTTCGGCGATCCTCACGAGGTATCACATCGCTTCACTCAGCGTTGCGCTGGGCGACACGGTAACCGCTCGAAACCAAGCGGCCGAGCTTGAGAACTTGGATCTTGAGGAGCGAATTTCCGACCTTGCCCGGGACTTGGCTGTCGGCATTCGCGCCCGGCTGGCGTTTCGCGCAGGCCGCAGCGATGAAGCCAATACGCTGCTGGACGAAGCTCTTCGGACCAAGCCCGTTCATCTCTTGACCGTGACGGAGTACGCCCAGGCGCACGAACGATTTCTGCGGGCTGAGCATTTTCGGAACGTGGGGCAGCTCGGAGAGGCACGGGCCTGGTACCGATCGCTCAGCTTGCCCGGCCAGATCGTGTTTCAACCGGCGGCGCGCTTCGGTCTGGCGGAAATCGCCATGCGACGGGGGAAGCCAGACGAGGCCGGTGAGCACTATGCCGAAGTCCTCCGGCTGTGGAGAGACGCGGAGGCGGGGTTTCAGTCCACGGTCCGGACCGTCGACCGCCGCTTGGAGCAGCTCGAGTCCGGCTGAGCGTCAGCGGGTCGGCGAGTCACCGCTTTCCGGCGGCCTCGACGCTTCGAGCGACACCTCCGCGACGACCGGGGCGTGGTCCGACAGCTGCGTCGCGCCGTGGACGACCCGGCTCTCCAGGACTCGGAGCGGAGGTTCCGCGAGAACCCAATCTCGCGATTCGACGAGCCCGAAGGTGGGGAAGGTCAGCTCGTCGGGGGCCGGCGGTCGCTCGGCCCGCGGACTCGTCCAGCCGAGTTCCAGCAGGCGACCGAGCGCGGTACGGTCGGCCACGGCCGGCCAGCCCGGTGGCGCGGTGTTGAAGTCGCCCGCCAGGATCAGCGGCGGGGCCAGGGCCACGGCGACCGAATCGAGAACCGGGACGGCCGCCAGGCGAGTCTCCTCGCTCCGAAAGCTGAGATGCACGGGGAGGACGGCCAGAGGGCCGAGCGGGCTCTCGAGCCGAGCGTAGGCCGCCTCCTTCGATCCGACGACCCACTCCTCGAGCCGTGAGTGGGCGGGAAGCTCGACCCAGCCGGTATCCGCGATCGGGAGCCTGGACAGCAGGGCGTTGCCGAACGCCCAGCTCTCGAACGGTGTCCGCACGTCGAAGTTGCGCTGCTCGACGCGAAACGGATAGCCGGCCGCCTCCGCCAGGAACTCCGCCTGGTTGACGCCGTGTGACCACCCGGCGTCGAAATCGACCTCGTTGAGGACGACGACGTCGGCATCTACGTTCCGGAGCACGTCGGCGATGCGCCGCAGGCGGGCGAGACGGTCGGACCGGGATCCCCGCCAGTTCCGGAGAAGGTGCGGTTTCAGGTTCCCGCGGCCGTGGGCGATGTTCCAGGCGAGGATTCGGACGGGCCCGCTGTCGACCTGCGCCGCCGGTGTCCCCGGATCGGACCACAGCGCCAGCCTCCGTTCGCCCGCCGTGGCCCGACCGTACGCCCACCAGAGGACCGTGATGACGAGTGTGGCCAGAAGGAGCCGGAGTCCCCAGCGACGGACTCTCAATTGACGATCGCGCAGCGGGTCGCCGCGGTCCTGGACATCCCGCCGAGCGGTGTGTGGAGCCTGCTCGCCCTCGCCGCCTTCCTGCTGATACCGACCGCGTACCGCCTCGTCGACGTGCGTCGGCCCGGCACCGCGACGACGCGCAAGAGCGTTCGGCGTGTGCGTACGTGGTGGATCTTGCTGGCGCTCCTTCTGATCGTGTTGGCCGTCGGACGTGCAGCCGTCGTCCTCGTCATGCTCGCCATCTCGCTCCTGGCACTTCGCGAGAGTCTCCGTCTCGCGGATTCCTTCGCTCTATACCCCTGGTTCGTCGCCATGACGATCGCCCTCTATCTGTGGGTCTGGTTGGACGGGCTCACGCCCTTCCTGCGCTGGCTGCCCCTCCTGATGCTGGCGCTCGTCGCGGTCGAGGTGGTACGCCATCTCGGTGCCGGGCTCACTGCCGACGCTCGCTCCGGCCGCGACGCGCCGCTGGCCCTGCTCTCGGCGGTGCTCGGACCGTCCTACGCCGTCGGCGTGGCGTCACTGCCGTCGCCGCCGGCGTTTCCCGACACCGGGTTCGGATGGCTCGTCCTGCTGCTGGCTCTCACGGGACTCAACGATTCCGCGCAGGCCTGGTGGGGCCGGACGCTCGGCTCCCGTCCGCTCGCCCCGGTGCTCTCCCCGAACAAGACGTCGGAGGGACTGTGGGGCGGCCTCGCCACGACCGCCACGGCAGCGGTCCTCCTCGGCCCGACCCTGACGCCCTTCGGTCGGGTACCGCCGCCCGGCCTGTCTCCGGATCTCCCGGCCTGGGTTTCGGCCGCCGGTCTCGGGCTGGTCGTCGGACTGGCCGGCACGGCGGGCGATCTCGCCGCATCGGCGCTGAAACGCCGGGCGGGTGCCGACGACAGCGGAGATCTCGTGCCGGGTCACGGCGGCGTCCTCGATCGCTTCGACAGCCTGGCGGCGACGGCCCCGGTGTTCTACTTCGTCTCCCACTTTCTCTGGCTCCGCGGATGAGCCTCGCATGACGAGCAGCTCGCGAGAAGAGACGATCTGGACGATTCCGAACGCCGTGAGCGTGCTTCGGCTCCTCGGCCTGGCACCTCTATTGTGGGCTGCCCGCGGCGACCACCGGAACCTCCTTCTCGCCATTCTCGCCGTGCTACTGATCAGCGACTGGGTGGACGGCAAGCTCGCCGTGCGACTGGACCAGCGGACCGAATTCGGGGCACGGCTCGACAGCGCCGTCGACGCCGCGATGTACACGGCGATCGCCCTCTCCCTCTGGTGGCTCGAAGGGAATGCCGTGCGGCAGGAGCTTCCCTGGTTCGTGGCGGCGATCGGGAGCTGGGGGTTCTCCGTCCTCGTGTCGCTCGTCAGGTTTCGCCGGATGCCCAGCTACCATACGCTCGGGGCGAAAGCCTCATGGCTCGTCGTCGGTGTGGTCACCCTGGTCTGGATCGCTACCGGGAACGCCACCGCCGTGCCCTGGGCGCTGGCCCTCGTGACGCTCACGAACGTCGAGGCGATCGCCATCGGCCTCGTGCTACCGGGCTGGCGCGCCGACGTCCCCTCGCTCGTCTCGGCCCTGCGCATTCGACGTGAATCCCGTGAAGATCGAGGATCCCGCGATCCTACGGAACCGGGCAGCGGATCCGGCTGAGCGTCGGCGGTCGATTCGCCCGGCCCTCGCTGACGAGCAGCAGCGTCTCTCCGTCGCCATCCCAGGCCAACCCCTCGCCCTGAGCCTCCAGCGCGCCGAGCAACGGCGAGTGTTCGGGTTGCGCCAGCGTGTCGAACGCCGCCGCCCCGGGCCAGCGGAAGCGGTACAGCGTCGAGTAGCTGCGTACGGCCAGCACGGTGCCGTCGGGCGACAGGTCGGCCGCCGTCACGAACTGGCTCGTGCCCGCCCCGATCGGCAGGGGAAGCCGCCCGATGCGCCGCAGCGTCTGCGGGCCCGGCGGCTCCCGCTCCCTGGCGACGCCGTCGGCCGCCGAGTCGTCGCTCCGCAGCGGAGCCGTGTAGAGCTCGATGACGTCCTCGCGTCCCTTCGTGACGATGATCAGCTCGCCCCGCTCTGGGTCGACCGCCAGCGCCTCGGCGTCGCGGGGTCCCGTGGGATAGACGAATCGCCAGGTGGTGTCCGGGCGCACGGTCTCCAGCGCGCGAGAGGCGCCGGAGTCGAGCGGATCGGATCCACCCGTCTCCAGGTTCCTCGCCGGGGGCGGCTCGGGGAGCGGAAGCCGGTGAACGAGGATGGCGGAATGTACGGCCAGGTTGTCGCCGATGTCGGCCAGGTAGAAGCAGGAGCCGGTCGGACAGGATCCGAGAGCGATGTCCTCCATGTCGCGGTTGTCGACGCCGGCGACGGGAGCGATGCCCAGGAGTCGGCCCGAACCGTCGATCGCGATGAGCTCCGCCGGGTTGCCGCTGTCGTTGTGCGCCCAATACAGATCGGGACGTCGCGGGTCGCGCACGACGCCCGACGCCTCGAGGAGCGCGCCGGGAAGCTCGCCCACTGATTCCGCGGTTTCGCAGGGTTCGGGAGTCTCACCGGCGAAGCTCAGGTCGCCGCTGACCTCGGCGCAGGCGACCCAGGCGAGGAGTGACGCCCCGAGGAGCGGGAGGTGGAGGCGCCTCGTCACGGCTTCATCCGGACGACGGGCAGCGAGGTCCAGGCGTCGGTCGAGACGGCGGCCAGGCGCAGCTCGACGCCGTCCGAACAGGGAGAGCAGAGTATGATCCCGCCGCCGGAGGCCGGGGCCGGCCTGCCGTTCAGGCTGTACTCCGCCGGGGCACCCTCGACGTCGAGCACCAGGGGTCGTCCCGCGAGCGCCTCGGGTATCTCCCACTCGCCCTCGAGCCGCCAGTCGGCACTCATCGGCAGCCGGGTGTTCGAGCGCAGCTCGTCCGCATCGCCCGCCGATCGGGTCACCTCCCATCCGTCGAGCACGACCGGGCTCGACGGACCCGGGGCACCGCCCGCGACGACGACGCGGTGGTCGGATTCCCGGTCGCTCCAGGCGAGCCGAAGGCCGGCGGAGCCGATGGAGAGGACGCGATCGAGGCGGTCGAGCCGGACCGGAACGACGACGTTCACGGGTTCGGCGGGCACGAGCCAGGCAGCCGTCGCACGGCCCTCCAGCCCGTCGCGCAGTTCCAGCTCGACGTCGGCCACCGCAGCGCGCGCCCAGGCCGTCAGCTCGACCGCGAGTCCGGCGTACAGGCGATCCTCCCGCCAGCGGCGCTGATCGGCGATGCGGGCCGTATCGGCCGGCACGACCCAGTCCTCCGGGCCCGTCCGGACATCCCCGTAGGGTCTCGACGCCTGGATCGTGGGCGGCTCGAGGTCGTCCGTTTCTCCACGATGGCGGAGGGTCGCCCGGAAGCTGAACGGACAGTCCCCCGCCTGCAGTTTGAGCAGCAGGGTGTTCCAGCCGGCCCCGAAACGGGCGGTGCTCTCGCCGCCGCTCATCTCGCCAGCGGGCACGGGTCGGCCGTTGAGCCAGGCGGCTGTCCGCGTGCATTCCGCCCCGCTCCACCGGAGCTGCAGTGTCCGGTCGGACGAGAGCCGAACGTACGCGTGGGCATAGGCCACGGTGCCGGCCCCCGGTTCGCCGAGAATCGAGTCGAGGGAGAAGGACGACGTGCCGTCCTCCCGGACGAGCTCCCAGGTGGCGCCGCCGGCCGTGCGTCCCCGATCCGGCAGGACACCGGCCTCACCGGGCGCCGCGAGCGGATCGGCCTCGAAGTCCGCGGATGCTTCCGGTGCGACGGCCACGAGCCACCGATCGATCGGCCACGTCTCCTGGGCGACCGGAGCGGCCGGGTTCACGAGGAGGAGCGCGGCCGCGACCAGCACCACGACGGGCCGGGCGCCTCGTGAGAGGCGACGGCGTGCAAGATGAGCTCCTGTCATGACACTCCACTGAGGGGGTTGCGCATGGAATCCTCGCTTGTTTCGGGCAGACCGCGAGTCTAACGTTCTCCCATGGATACCGCATCGGCCATTGGTGAGGTCCGACGCACCGCGGGAGGCGGTCACGGATGAAGCAGATCATCGAGCTGAAGGTGAACGGCGACCGGCACGAGGTCGGCGTTCCCACCCACTTCACATTGCTCGAGACGTTGCGCTACGTGATGGGGCTCACCGGGTCGAAACAGGGCTGCGACAAGGGGGACTGCGGTGCCTGCACGGTGCTGCTCGACGGCGAGGCCGTCCTCTCCTGCATCCTGCCGGTACACGAGGCCGTGGGCCGCGAGATCCGCACGGTCGAGGGACTCGCCGGGCCCGACGGTCCCCATCCCCTGCAGGAGGCGTTCGACCTGACGGGCGCCGCTCAGTGCGGTTTCTGTACGCCGGGCGTCCTGTGCAGCGCGGCCGGATTGCTGAACGAGAACCCCGAGCCGGACCGGGACGAGATCGCGCGGGCCCTCTCCGGCAACCTCTGCCGCTGCACGGGTTACACGAAGATCTTCGAAGCCGTCGAGCTCGCCGCCCGGGCCATCGCCTCGGGCACGCCACCCGCCGATCTGGTGGAGCGGCACGCGACCGCGCCCGCCGCCGCCCCGGAGGAAGCACCATGAGCCGGATGAAGACGATAAGCTGGATGCTCCTGGTGATCATCGTGATCGGCATCGTGGCGATTCTGACGCGCACGCCGGTACGCTCCGATGCCCGCTCCCCGGCCGACGCCCCGGCGGTCACGGATACGTCGCCAGCGACCGATACGGCGGCGACCGACACCACTCCCGCCGACACGAGCTCCGCCGCCGACCCGTAGATCGGGACGGAGGGCCCTCAGAATTCCAGCCAGTAGGTCGCCTTCACGAGAAACACGTTCTCGGCCGACGCGTCGAACATCCGGTCCACGTCGCGCCCGACGTCGAAGTCACCGATCGACTCCTCCGTGTTCCTGTCCTGCGTCCAGACGAAGAAGAGCGTGGAGCCCGGCATGTATTCCCACCGGAAGACCAGGTTGCCCCGAAGCGAACGGAAGTTGAAGTCCGGATCGTCGAACTCGAACTCGGCCGCCGGGCCGTCGGCGTCGGGGTCGACGACGTAGGTGAGCGCCTCGTCGTCCACGCGCGCACGGATCGACCCGATGTCCTCCCCGTACACCTGTTTCTCGACACGCCGCGGCGCGCCGAACTCCTTGAAGCGTGAGTAGTCGTTGCTCGAGATGAAAGGCTGCAGGAAGAGCTCCAGCGACATCTCGGGCGTGAAGGTCCAGTTCAGGCGGGTCGTCATCGACAGCGTTCTCTGGTCCAGGTCGGCGAACACGTACCGCCGTCCGAAGAACGCCTCGGCCGTGGGATCGTCCACCCCGTCGACGAACTGGTCCGCGAAGCGGTCGATCGTGTAGCTCGGTTCGAGCGAGACGGAGACGCTGGACGTGGGTTTGTAGTTGACGCCGCCCCGGAAACGAATGAACTCGGCCCCGTCCGTCGACCACCCGTATTGCGGGTTGAGCTCGAAGGAGAACCTCCCCCGGTCGTCCGTGCCGATCCACGGGCTCACGTATCCCCGTCCGGCCCTTCGCACGACGGGACCACCCCGGGTGCGGCGATCGTCCATCACCGCCGTCCGCCACCGGGCGAACAGGCTCATCTCCCAGAAAGACGGCAGCTCGATGAAGGTGGACGAGTGGATCTGCCGATCGACCAGGTCGCCGTCGAAGTTGAACTTCTGCTGCGCACCCAGCGTGGTCTGGAACCAGCGGTACCAGCTCGTCGGCTCGCGCCAGCGGTACTGAAGGTTGCCCTGCATCCAGATGAAGTCGGTCTGCGAGAGGAAGGCGTAGTCGTTGTTCTCGAATCCGGGGCTGCGGACGTTGAGTTGGGACTCCCAGCGGAGGTCGCCGCTTTCCTTCGCGACCCGCGTGTAGAGACCGTAGCCCCGCAGGGACGTCCGCTGCGGGTCGTAGTCGGCGGAGAACAGACCATCGCCCCCGGTCGTGCGGTCGGGCCGCTGGAAGTAGCGTGCGCTCGAACGCTGGACGCGGTCGATCGCTTCGGCGGATCCCGAGACGTTCGTGACCGCCACGTCGGCCATCAGATGATAGTCGCGGTCGGCCCACCAGTATTCCACGTCGAGACCGACGCCCTCGGAGTGGGCGTTCAGCATCGACCGGAGGCCGGGATCGTCCATCGACCGCACCACGGAGGTGACGATCCCGCCGACCTGGAGATCGCCGTCCATGAAGTCCTGCTTGGCCCGTCCCACGAAGTAGTTGGTGAAGGGCGCCACCTCCTGCTGCAGCCGCGTACCGTTTTCTCCGATCACGTCGGCCGTCTCACTGGACGTCATCGCCTCGAGCACGCCGATCGAAAGCCCGCCCGCCGTACGGCCGGTGATCTTCGCGGCACCCAGGATCGTGCTCGCATCGGGCGCGTCGACGTACTCTCCGGCGTCGCGGGCAAGACCGATGCCCTGCGGCGCGCGCCCGATGCGGCGGGTGAAGAGCATGTCGAGCGACGAGATGTTGCTGCAGGTGAAGCACCAGAGCCCGCCGAAGTCGAAGAGACCGCGTCCTTCGACGAAGAACTCGCGCTTCTCCGGAAAGAAGGTCTCGAACGCGCTCAGGTTGACCACCGCGGGGTCGACTTCGGCCTGACCGAAGTCCGGGTTCACCGTCGCGGTCAAGGTGAGGTTCGACGTGAGGAGGTACTTCGCGTCGGCGCCCACGCGAAAGGCCCGCTCGACGTTCGAGGCGAACGGATCGTCGGGATCGACGAAGGCCGCGTTCGAGAGCTGTCCGACCGTGTACGGCAACACCTCGAGCCGGCTCGTGCCGCCGGTGGGAGCGCTGATCCCGGAGAGGTGTCCGTACCGCGAAGGGCCACCGGAGACGCCGCGCGGCCAGAAGGACCACACGATGTACTCCTGGGATCGCTGGATGAACCGCTCGACCTGGAGGCCCCAGTTCTGCTCCTCACCTTGCGGGAAACGCAGCTGAGAGAAGGGGATCGCGATCTCGGCGGTCCAGCCCTCGGCGTCGATGCGCGTCTCGACCTGCCACACGGGATCCCACGAGGAGTCGAGCCCGGACCCTCCGGGGCCGTAGGCATCGCTTCGGACCCCGGCCGGATTCACCGCGAACATCGTCTGGCCCAGGTGGTCCAGGAAGGTGTCGAAGATGATTCGGATTTCGTCGCTTTCGGACCCGGCGTCGCGGCGGACCAGCCGGGTGACGATGGCCGACGGATCGTCGTCGTACATGCGGGCGCCGATGTAGAGCTTGTCGGCGTCGTAGACGAAACGGACGTCGGTTCGCTGGGTCGGCGGAGCGCCTTCGACGGGCTCCTTCTGATGGAAGTCGGTAATCGGGGTCGCGCCCCGCCAGGCCGCTTCGTCGAGGCGGCCGTCGAGGTCGATCTCACCCTCGCGCTGCACCGCCAGGGCCCGCGGTGCCCGCGCCTCGTGGCCGGAAGCGCCCGCCGCCGGAGTGCTGATCGCGGCGAAGCTCGACGTCTCGTCGCCGCTGGCGACCGCCGGACCCCCGTCGGGCTCGGACTGCGCGAGGGCGGGTGAGGTCCAGGCCAGCAGCAGAACCACCATCGCTCGTCCCCATCCGCCCATCCGCCCGCGTCCCGTCGTCCGTCCCGATTCGTCCCGTTCTGCCGAATAGCGCGCCGCACCCGTCCCTCGCATCGTCCGCTCCCGTCCACCCGTTCACGATCCCGCGACCGCCTCGTGCGGTCTCCAGTGGATCAGATGGGAGGAGTGGACGAAAGGTTGCGAAGGCGGGTCAGCGTGTCAGAGGTCGAGTTCGAGAACGGTCCATTCATCCACGTCCGGCAGACTG